>NZ_DJTL01000040.1:0-23653 GCF_002439205.1 Exiguobacterium sp. UBA6309
CCTGAGGAAAGGGCGTGAAAAGGTGCGTCATTTTTTGAGTCAGTCCATTTGTCTACAATCTGGAACGGATTCGATGTACATCGAATCCGTTTTTTTGTTGCGCGTAAGCAGAAGATGCATCAGATGAAAAAATCGTGTACGCTAAACGATGAGGTGATAGAAGTGAAACCAGTAAAGTACTCGGTGTCATTACGACAGGTGACGACGATTGAAGATGGTCCGATGCGTGAATCGGTCGAACTTGAGGCGGACGGCACGTTGTTCGAAACAAAGGATGGTTTTGCCGTGAAATTCGTTCAACCGGATGAACAACCGATTGATACGACGATCAAATGGTCAAAAGACCAGATCGCCCTGAATCGCAAAGGTCCTATTGCGATGCATCATGTTTTCATTTTAAAAGAGACGACTAAAAGCCAGTATGGCAGTCAGTTCGGTCAAATGTTGATGGAGACAGACACGGAGACGATTGAGATGAAACCGCAGCAGATGAAGTTTCGCTATACATTAAAAATGAATGGACAAGCAGTCGGTACGTATACGATTGATTTAACTTGGAAACGGAGTGAGACGAATGGCATTTGAACAAACAGTACGTCAAATGGAACAGATGTTGGAAGAGGAATGGTTCGAGTGGCTCGAGAACGATGAGCCGCGCTACAACGAATGGCGTGATCAACTCGAAGGACTCGCAGAGCAGGTCATCACGGAATACAATCCGAAGGTCGATCCGGAGTCAATCGATACGCTACTTTTAATCAATGAAGAATTACCTGTCTTATACGGTGAAGATACCGTCATGCTGTATACAGCGCTTTTGAAAGCACGTCAGGAAGACGATCAAGTATATGAGCGTTACTTGACGATCCTGGGTGCGTTTGCAGACGAACAGCATCCAGCGATCCGTGAAGTCGAAAAGTTAGTCGCAAAAAAGGATTATAAAAATGCCTTCGCACGTGCAGTCCGTCTGCCACAGTCGCTCGGTCTAGAATAAACAATCAGTGGACCATCTTGTTTTAGACAAGGTGGTCTTTTTAGGAGGAAGCGTCATGTATCCACTCTATCGAATCATCGTCGCGATCATCCGGAAGGGCGATCAACTGCTCATTGTCAACAATCAATCGGGTCAGGACAATCGGTGGAGCTTACCCGGTGGACAGATTGAAGCTGGGGAGACACTCGAGCAAGCACTTCGTCGTGAGGTTGCTGAAGAGACTGGCTTGGCAGTCACATCATCGTCGTTTGTCTTCTTGACGGAGAACTTCATGCCAACTTATCAAGCGCACAGTCTCGTCACTTATTTTGATTGCGAGGTGAGCGGAGTACTCGATCCGAATGATCCTGATGAAGAAATTAGCGAGACGAAGTGGATCAATCAAAGGGAGCTAACGGAATACATCACAAGTGAGGATGTCCGTCTTCCGTTATATACATACTTAACAGAACAACACAAAGGTTATTATATGTTTGAAGAGATGAAGTGGTAAGCAAAAGAACGGATCATCCTTATGAAGGAATGTATCCGTTCTTTTTGCTTAGAATGTCCTATTAGACGAAGGAAATCTTGCTAAGCATGTCTATCGAACAATCGCACGTGACAATTTACTTTTAATAGATTCAACTCATTTTTTATATCATATTGAGCCAATCAATCGAAAGAGAATTTATTTAAAAATTTATGAATGAATAGTCATTCATTATATGCTATACTCATTTCAACACAACTGCTTTAGGGGGAAAGGGGTTTGTTCGAACATGAATACATTTTTAATCATCAACTGGATTGCCTTCCTACTCGTCATCGGTTATGCAGGCTATCTGTTCACATCACTTGTCAAAAGTCGTTACGCCGCCATTAAACGGGGGAAAAAGGCGGAATGGACGCTGACGAATAAAGAACGACTAGACGCAGTTTTAGTTAACGTCTTTGGTCAAAAGAAACTATTAAAAGATAAGAAAAGTGGCGCCATCCACGTCATGATGTTCTATGGATTCTTACTCGTTCAATTCGGAGCGATTGATTTTATCTGGAAAGGACTTGCCATCGGTCAGCGTTTTCCGCATGTCCCGCTCGGTCCACTTTATCCATTTTTTACATTCTTTCAAGAAATCGTCATGCTCGTCATCTTGATTGCCGTCGTCTGGGGTTTTTATCGCCGGTATGTCGAGAAGCTCGTCCGTCTGAAGCGAAATTTCTTAGCAGGTCTTGCCTTGATCTTCATCGGTGGCTTGATGGTTGCCGTCCTCTTCGGAAACGGATTCTTCCTTGTCTATGAGAACCACTCGACGCTCGGTGAACCCGTCGCTTCAAGCATTGCGTTCTTATTCGGCTGGGTACCAGAATCGGTCGCTTTCGGATTATTCGTCTTCTTCTGGTGGGCGCATCTTTTGTTCTTACTTAGCTTCATGGTCTACATCCCACAAGGTAAGCATGCGCACTTGATTGCCGGTACAGCAAACGTCTGGCTCGGTCGGACATCGAAGGTTGGTCGTTTGGCACCGATTGATCTATCCGTCATGGAAGAAGCAGAAGACGACGAAGCGGAATTCAGCTTCGGGGTCAATCGGATTGAAGATTTCAATCAAAAGCAACTCGTTGATCTATATGCCTGCGTCGAGTGCGGTCGCTGTACGAACATGTGCCCAGCAAGCGGAACTGGGAAGATGTTGTCACCGATGGATTTGATCGTTAAATTACGGGACCATCTCAACATGAAAACGGCAGCGATCACTCAACGTTCACCATGGGCACCTGCTTTTGCGTTCGAAGGATCGCAAGGAAATCAGATTGCTTCGCTCGCAGCAGCCGGACAGATGGATATCGTCCCGGATTCATTGATTGGGAACGTCATTACGGAAGAAGAAATTTGGGCGTGTACGACGTGCCGAAACTGTGAGGATCAGTGTCCGGTCATGAACGAACATGTTGATAAAATCATCGACCTCCGTCGCCATCTCGTCATGATGGAAGGCAAGATGGATCCGGAAATGCAGCGGACGATGGCAAACATCGAACGTCAAGGTAATCCATGGGGGATGAACCGAAAAGAGCGCGAAAACTGGCGGGAAAACCGTGATGAACTCGTCGTTCCGACAGCGAAAGAAAAGAAGAAAGCAGGCGAAGAGTTCGAGTACCTGTTCTGGGTCGGGGCGATGGGATCGTACGATAACCGGAGTCAAAAAATCGCGATGGCGTTTGCCCGTATTCTGAACGAGGCAAATATCTCGTTTGCGATTCTCGGAAACGATGAGAAGAACTCAGGCGATACACCACGTCGAATCGGTAACGAAGTCTTGTTCCAAGAACTCGCGGAAGCAAACATCAAATCATTTGAGAAGTATGGCGTCAAAAAGATCGTCACGATTGATCCGCATGCCTACAATACATTCAAAAATGAGTACCCAGACTTCGGACTCAGTCTGGATGTCGAAGTCTATCACCATACCGAATTGCTCGCTCGTCTGATTGATGAGAAACGCATTACACCGTTACATGAAGTCAAAGAGCGGGTCGTCTATCACGATTCGTGTTACCTCGGTCGATACAATGATATTTACGACGCACCGCGTTATATTCTCGAGAAGATTCCAGGCATCACACTCGTCGAGACAGAACGTAACCGAGAAAAAGGCATGTGTTGTGGTGCTGGTGGCGGCATGATGTGGCAAGAAGAAAAAGTTGGTGCACGTGTCAACGTCGCGCGGACGGAACAATTGTTGACCGTCCAACCATCCGTCATCGGGTCAGCATGTCCGTACTGTTTGACGATGCTTAGTGACGGTACGAAGGCGAAGGAAGTGGATGAAGCGGTCGCTACGTATGATGTCGTCGAATTATTAGAACGGTCGATCGTTGGTATAGCGGTCGAAGAGCCAATTGCCACCGTTTAAAATTAGAAGTGTATAAACGATTATTCTCGTATCAACGGGAGTAATCGTTTTTTTATTAAAAGCATGACGTTTTACTGTACGGTTTTGACATGATAAAATAAAAGGACTAACTATGGAAAGGAGGTGAGAATCTTTTGGGAAGGCGTTACTTCGAATCGGTCAGGTCGCGGAGACCACCGGCTTATCAAAACGAACGATCGATTATTACACATCACTCGGTCTCTTAACATCAGAGCGTACTGCATCGGGTTACCGTTTGTATGACGAATCTGTCATTCATCAAATCGAAAAGATTGAATATTTGAAGTCTCAACGGCTTTCCCTGCAAGAGATTCTTGCTTCTTTTACGGAACGAGAACAAAAAACAGGAGAGACGATTTATCAGGAAGTACAACAATTACAGACGACGGTTGAAGGACTCGAGCAACGTTTGTTGCAGTCGACGGAAGTCGAAAAACAAGCGATTCGCTTAGAACTGTCCCGACGTCTGACATTGATTGCTTCTCTGATTGCACAGCTTTAATACAAAACAATGGAGGTGACCCCTGTTTAGGGGATTTTGAATACTATATTATTCATCAATTTATTTTTAGTGGTGTTGTTGATCGTGTTGACGGCGTTCTTCGTCGGATCGGAATTCGCTGTCGTCAAAGTGCGGATGTCGCGTTTGGATCAGATGATCCAGGAAGGCAATAAAAGTGCGGTCCTTGCGAAAAAAATCGCCGGTGATCTTGATTATTACTTGTCTGCCTGTCAGCTCGGTATTACCGTCACAGCACTTGGTCTCGGGGCACTTGGAGAACCGACAGTCGAAAAGATCTTGCATCCGGTCTTCGATGACTTCGGGATCTCTGCTGCTGTTTCGACACTCTTGTCGTTTGGTATCGCATTTGTATCCGTAACGTTCTTACACGTCGTCATCGGCGAACTTGCTCCGAAGACACTCGCGATTCAGTATGCAGAACGCATGACATTGTTATTTGCTCGTCCGCTGTATGTGTTCGGGAAGATCATGTATCCGTTCATCTGGTTACTCAACGGTTCAGCACGCCTGTTCCTTGGTCTGTTCGGTGTCAAACCAGCAGGACATGAACAAGCCCACTCAGAAGATGAATTGAAAATCATCATGGCGCAAAGTTTCCAAAGTGGTGAAATCAATCAGACGGAACTTGCTCTCATGCAGAACGTCTTCGCCTTTGACGAGCATATTGTCAAAGACTTAATGGTTCCACGGATGCGGATGGAGACGATCTCGGAACGTTTGACGAAGAACGAACTGATGGAAATCTTCATGGATAATCCGTATACGCGTTATCCGGTCACAGAAGAGAACGATAAAGACCGGATTCTTGGATACGTCAACGTCAAGGAAGTCTTGACGGATTTTGCGAACGGGAACGAACATCCGGTGACACATTACGTCAAGGAACTACCGGTCGTTTCTGAAGTAACATCACTTCAGGACACATTGCGGAAGATGAAACGGACCCGGACACACCTCGTACTCGTCGTCGATGAATATGGTGGAACAGCAGGACTCGTCTCGATGGAAGACTTACTCGAAGAAATCGTCGGTGAAATCCGTGATGAATTCGATGCAGATGAAGTCGAAGAAATCGAACAAATCAAATCTGACGAATTTTTACTGGACGGTACTGTATTACTCGTGGATTTAGAAGAACGTTTCAACATTCGATTTACGAACGTCGAGGACGTGGATACGATCGGCGGCTGGATTCAGATGCACAACATTGATCTTCAACCCGGTGAGCACATCGATACACCAGACTTTTCGGTTGAAGTAATGGAGATGGAGAACTATCAAATCAATCGCGTCAAGATTTGGTTGCATCCAGCTGAACAAGTAGAAGCAGAAGGATAAGATGGTCGGTTCCTCATCGAGGAGCCGATTTTTTTATATCACATCAGTCAAAAAATTAAGAACTTGCGGATTGTGTGAACTTTCAGCGGTCATGATAGGAGAATGGTGGAGTGAGCGGGAATGTAATCTACAACTACCGTATTGTCGATTCGCGTCCTATGAAACGAGGAGGTATTCCGTGCTTGATCAGATTCCATTCTTACTGAGTCGTTTAGGTATGTTAGCACTGTTAGCCTTTCTATTGTCCCAGTGGCGCATTTCTCGATACATATTCAAGATGGACCGCGGGATGAATGTACCACTTCTTTTAGCATTCGTATCATCTGGTATTTTAATGAACTATGCGGGAATCGTGCTTTCGAATGATACAACGATCGATCCGTTACTCGGGTTATCCGTCAAAAAGGATGCTTTATTACTTGATACACGTTTAGCAGTCATCGTGACGAGTGGTCTGATCGGTGGACCAATCGTCGGTGGGATCACAGGATGTCTAGTCGGGTTGCACCGCTATTTACTCGGTTCTCTAGGGGCAGAAGCAGGTTGGATCATTGCGATGATAGCTGGGCTCGTGAGTGGATGGTACCGGAAACGTTGGCGCTTACGGGATGACTATGCCTTGATTCCACCAGTCGGCATCGTCTTAGTCGCATTGTTCTTTGAAAGTGGAATCACGTTGTTGCTGGCTCCAGACACGACGCCGGCGCTTGATTTAATCAGTCATGCGGTGTTTCCGCTATTATTTGCGAACACATGTGGTGTCATACTGTTTATCATGATTTTACGAACGCAACTTCGACTCGAAGGTGATCTCTTCGTCCGACAAACGGAGCGTTCTGATCGGTTATTACAAGCGTTGCAACCCTTACGAAAGCAGGGGTTGACGTCAGAAGTCGCCCGACAAATCGGAGCGACATTATTAAAGGAGACGAAAATGCAACGTGTCGTCTTGCTCGGAGCGACGGAAGTCGTCATCGATATGACGGAACAGCAACCTGCTGTCTGTGGCGAACAACCGAGACGTGAGGAACAACAATGGATCGAGGCAGAAGAACCCGTCCGACAGGAAGATGAACTGACGGGACAGATTCTAAGCTTTCATCCAATACGCATCAACGGTCAAAAGGCGGGTGTCATCTGTTATTTCTCGAAAGATCTATTTGACGATACGGTCGAGCGAATGACGGAACAACTTGTCCGTTTATTAGCGCGAGAGTTATACATGCACCGAGAAGAGCAGTTGCTCCGATTAAGCGGTAGAAAGATGAAACCTATGTTACACGTCAGTTATCTCAAAGGCATCATCGAAGAAATTCAGCGGACAGCCGATCCCGGAACTCCTGTAAAACATCAACTGAATGCGTTGCTTCAACTTTTGACGACAGCGACGCGGCACGATGAACATCCACTGCGTGAGGAACTAGCGACGCTAAAAGCTTATCTATCGCTCGAAGGTACACGCCGCCGTCCGAATCAATTGACATCCGCTGATATCACGGTCGATCTCGACATCGAGACTTCCGTTGAGGAATACTTCGTTTTCCCGTTCCTAGTGACACAGCTTGTCGATAATGCACTACGTCACGCGTTCGTAAAGGCAGGACGGCATCACCGGATTGATGTCCGCGCCTTTAAGTCGACGACGGGTTGGGTCATCGAAGTCGCAGACAATGGGCAAGGAATGCCGTTTGCTGTGATGCAACAACTGGATCAAAAAGAATCAGGTGATTCGAATCTGTTCTTGATTCGACGCGCACTGGAGGTGACATATGGTCCGGCTGCGTCACTACGCGTCTATTCCATTATCCATCAAGGAACACGAATCGAAGTCCGGCTACCTTTTCCATCGCCTTGACGACAGTGGCACTTTGCTACTGTTGTTTTTTTGTGTTGCTTCAAGGGTAAATAGGAAAACAGCAAAACGTATTGTACAGGAGGAAGCAGATGATGATTACGACAACAGAAGTGGGTCAACTAGAAGATCAGTACTTGTTACGGTTCACGTTAGAGAATGTTCATGGACATAGTGTCGATATCTTGAACCGAGGCGCAAAAATTCTTGCGATACGGGTTCCAGATCAGCAAGGGATGATTGAAAACGTCGTACTCGCATTTGATGACCTGTCAGAATACCAGGATGATCCACACCATTTAGGCGCAACGATCGGACGTGTCGGAGGACGAATCGCGAACGGAGCGTTCGCGCTCGAAGGAATGACGTATGTACTTGAACAAAATGAAGGCGAGCATCATCTTCACGGGGGAAGCGAGAATTGGGCGAACCGGATGTTCACGCACGAAATCAACGATGACCGACTTGTCCTACGATTAGATAGTCCGAATGGAGAGAACGGCTACCCAGGTCACTTATCGTTTGAGTTGACCTTCGAATGGACAGACGAGAACGTCCTGCATGTTCATTATGAAGCGGAGACGACGGCCTCGACACCGTTCAGTCCGACGAATCATACGTACTTCAATTTGACGGGTGAGGCGAAGACGACAATCGAACAGCACGTCCTGCGAATGGACGCCCCTTTTTATATTCCGTTGACGAAAGATGCCGTACCGACCGGTGACATTCTCCCGGTAACAGACACCGTTTTTGATTTTCTCGATGCCCGTTTTCTACATGAAGTCACACACGCACCAGACGAACAACTTCGTCAAGCGGGTAGCGGGGTGGATCATCCCTTCCTGCTTAGAGAAGGTGGGGAAATCGTTCTTGACGAACCAATCAGCGGGCGGCGGTTACGGGTCGTAACCGACCAACCGGGGGTCGTCGTCTACACGGCCAATCACTTGTCAGGCGAGTTCACGATTTGTGGAAGACGGGCAACGCCGTACCTGGGCATCTGTTTTGAGACACAAGGGCTGCCGGATGCGATCAATCAACCAGATTTCCCTTCCGTCGTCTTGCGTGCCGGTGAGCACTATCATAAGCGTACATCGTTTCATTTTCAGATGATGTCATGAGGTATCTTGCGATTTCCACTCCTGTATATGGTAGGATAGAGCAAGAAGAATCTAACGGAGGCTAAGGAAAATGACTAAAATTGCATGGGTGACTGATAGTATGGCCTATTTCACGAAGGAAGAGGCGGAAGCGATCGGCGTCAATGTCGTGCCGATTCAAATTTTACTTGGTGATACGGCGTATCAAGAGAATGCCATTACGGTCGAGCGTCTGTTTCGTGCCCTGGATGCGGACAAAAAGCTGATTGCAAAAACTTCACAACCGATCTTTGGGGAGTTCGTTGGAACATATGAACGTCTGAAAGAAGAAGGCTATGACTGTGCCATTGCAGTGCACTGTACGAATGGGCTCTCAAGTACCGTCCAAAGTTCAGCATCAGCAGCGGAAGCAGCCAGTTTCCCGGTTCATATCATCGACTCGCATACAGCGTTTGAGAACCAACAAGAGTTCATTCGTTACGGGATGGAGCTCGCGGCACAGGGGAAATCCGTCGAGGAAATCGTCGCAGCCTTACAAGCGTTGACGAAAAAGACCCATTTCTATATGATCGTCGGTAATATGGAAACGATGCGCCGGGGTGGACGTGTCTCATCCGGTGACTTGTTCCTTGCGAACCTACTCAGCATCAAACCGATCATCACGACGGATGAAGCAGGAAAAATCGTACCATTCAAAAAAGCACGTTCTTTAAAGAAAGCTTACATCGAAATGGTTAAACAAATCGATGAATCGATGCGTCAGCACACGTTCTATAAGAACCGGATTTATGTCGCGACGACGATGGCACCGGAAATGGCAGCGGAACTGCGGCAGCAAGTCGCAGCGAAGTTCCCGGATTTGACGATTCTCGAGGGCACGTTCGGACCAGCAATCGGGACGCATGCCGGAGCAGAGACGGTTGGTCTATTCTGGATGAATGATTAAATTAAAACGGATACGACAAGAGGCGACGGATTTTCCGTCGCCTCTTGTTTTGTTCAAGCTGTAAGTGTGATTCCAAGGAAAGCTGCAAGAATTCCGAAACCGTAGCTTGAGATGAGATAGAGGGTAAGTACTTTACGATTTCCGTCCTGAAATAACTGCAACGTCTCGATTTTGAACGTTGAGAACGTTGTAAATGATCCAAGGAAACCGGTACCTAAGAGTAACGTCCATGTCGTATCCAGATGCGCACCGATGACGAGACCAAGCAAAAACGAACCGATTACGTTAATCAGGAACGTCGCTAGTGGAAATTCATGTTTCCAAAACGTCTTCATCCATTGACTGACAGCAAAGCGACTGATAGCACCACAAAAAGCACCGATGGCGAGGGCGAGTAATGTCATTCAGTCACGTCCTTTCGTCACGTAACGCAGTCGTCTTGTCCCAAGAGCGTAACCGAGATAAGACAGGAACAGACCACCAAATAAGCTGACGAGCACGTAGAGAAGCGCATCCGCTAGATGACGTTCGTTGAGTAACGTCACGGTCTCGACGCTAAATGTCGAAAACGTCGTAAATGAGCCGATGAAGCCTGTTCCGATGGCAGTGATCACATATTGATGCAAGAGTTTTGTTCGAAATAAAAAATGTGTCGCATAGCCGAGCAGAAAGCTACCGATCAAGTTGATCGCAAGCGTGGGCCACGGGAAAGGACCGACTGTAAAGTCGCCAATCAGCAGTCCGAGTCCATAACGTGCAAAGGCACCGAGAATACCTGCGAGACCTACGAGTACATAGAGCATAGGAATCCTCTTTTCTAAAAAAAAGTCTACGTTAAACGTACTCCCGCTCTCAAGAAAGCGTCAAGAAAAAAAGTCATCCGAGGAACTTAACGATTGAATTCATTCTGCCGATGAACAATTGTATGAGTTTACTATGATGAAGGAGTTTGAACAAGATGGTATCTGCCCTCGAGCAACAAAGTACAAAGATTTTGTCCCGCCTGATTGCAACGTTGATTACGATTGCGCACCCATTGATTTTCTTATTTGCCCAAATGAATTACGTTCCGATCAGTGTGTTTTATCAATTTTTAGTCGGTGGTCTGATCTTGACGGTCGCGTTGCTTGTCGGCAACCGCCTCCTCGGACATCGTCCGAGCGGGAAATATGTTCAAGTGACATTAACGTATCTCGTCCTCGCCTTGGTTTTGACGACATTACCGTCCCCAAGTATCTGGACGATTGCTTACCTTTATTTGACGATTTCAATCGTCTATTTGATTCCGCGTCTGGTCATTCTCGCCGGAATCCTTGGATTGGTTGAAATGGCAGTATTCACAGTGCTTGGAACGATTGTCTTTACGAATACGTTCGATTTGATCGTCGCGTACGTCATTTACTTGATGATTTTCTCAGCGGCTGTCTTCGTTGCTGTTTTTGGACGGAACATCATGCTAACCGTCCGAAAAGAACAAGAACGGTCGGAAGCATACGCAACAACATCACAAATTGCCCTGAAACAAACGGCAGCAACCGCAACGGAAGTGACGACGTTCACAGAAGAAATGAGTGAAACGGTCGACGCGGCGAAGGATTCGTTCAGTCAGGTCGATTTAGCGATGCAACAGTTAGCAAGTGAAGCAGCAGGTAGCGTTCAAGCGATTCGTGAAATCCGTCAATTGAACGAACAACAAGTCAATCGGATGGAGGAAGTGACGGTATCGGTCGACCGTGCCCTCAAGCGAAGCTCCTCATCACGGACGACAGCTGAACAAAGCAGACAGACGATCGGTCTTGCTGGACAATCCCTGCACCAATTAACGACGAGCATGGATGAGTCGGTCACGTCGTTCGGACAGCTTGCTGGGCGTTTCCAGGAAATCGTCGCTATCACGTCGACTATTAATGCGATTGCGACGCAAACGAACCTGCTTAGTCTTAACGCGTCGATCGAAGCGGCTCGTGCGGGCGAGTTCGGAAAAGGTTTTACGGTCGTTGCGCAAGAAATTCGTAATCTATCATCACAGACGGCAGAAGCGTCGAAGGAAATCAATTCGATCATCGAACGTGTTGAGCAGGACGTTACGCAAACCGGAAACTCGATTCATGCGAGCACAACACTGCTACGTGAACAAGAAGAACGGATGGCAGAGAGTCAATTGGCGCTACAGACGATTGAGACGGATACAACGGAAGTCGTTGGTTCGATCCAGTCGGCGCAGACTCAGTTCGCGACGATGACAAGTAGTCTTACTGCTATCACGACAGCAACCAGTCAACTCGACACGTTCATGAATGCCTTGCTCGCGCAAAGTGAGTCATTATCAGGTCTGACACGTCATCAAGTCGGACAGATCATGGAACTGCAACAGGCGATTCATGCCTTGAACGAGACGGCGTCCACCCTTCAGCAAACGAATCGTTAACGAAACAGCTCCTCATTGATCAGTGAGGAGCTGTTGTCTATCCTCAGACTGTTTGTTGGTGGAACGGACGGGGAAGAAGATAGGGAATGATTATCGAAGGAGGAGTCAACGGATGAAAGCAGCTTACATTGAACAGTATGGTGGATCGGAACAATTTAAGATCGGAGAACTGGAAAAGCCGGTCATCGGACCAGATGATGTTTTAATTGAAGTCTATGCCGCGAGCGTAAATCCGGTCGACTGGAAGTTACGAGAGGGGTACTTGCGTCAGATGCTGAGCTACGAAATGCCGCTCGTTATCGGTTGGGACGTTGCAGGAGTGATTCAGGAAGTCGGAGAAAACGTCTCGGATCTTCAAGTCGGGGACGCCGTCTTCAGTCGTCCAGAAATCGCTCGTCAAGGGACCTATGCGGAGTATGTCGCAGTTGATGCGCATTTAGTTGTGAAAAAACCAGAATCGCTCAGTTTCGCAGAAGCAGCGTCCCTTCCGCTCGTCTCGCATACAGCGTGGCAGGTCATGTTCGAAGTGATGGATGCGAAGCCAGGTGATCGGATCTTTATTGGTGCCGGATCAGGGGGCGTCGGAACGGTTGCGATCCAACTTGCGAAAGCGAACGGGTTGTACGTCATCACGTCAACAAGTACGAAAAATGTCGACTGGGTAAAATCGCTTGGAGCCGACGAAGTCATCGACTACAAACAAGAAAATCCAGCCGACCGTGTCCGGGACGTCGATTTTGTATTCGATACGATGGGCGGAGACAAGCAAGGGGAGCTCTATCAGATGCTGAAACCAAATGGCATGCTTGTTTCGATTTCCACACCACCCGATGAAGAGCAAGCGAAACAACACAATGCCCGTTCGGCCTATGTCTTCATGCAACCGACCGGTGAGCGTTTGCAACATATCGCTAAAGCCGTCGAGCGAGGCGAATTGCAGCCTGTCGTCGATCGAATCTTTGATCTCGACCAGATCAAGGAAGCACACGATTATGGCGAAGAAGGGCATGCGAAAGGAAAAATCGTCATCCGGGTCAAAGGAGAATAAGGAGAAAAGAGCGCTGAAATCAGCGTTCTTTTTTGTGTCCTGTCAATCTATTTTTCATACCTAAAACAAAAAATAACCTGGTTAAAAAAGTGTGAAGGTTAAAGGGTTGCTTCTTCCTATACTAGAGCTATCAGACGTGAGTCAGCCAAATTAAAAGGAGGAAGTAACATGAAAAAAGGATTGAAGTGGGCAGGAATCATCGTAATCGGAGCAGTTATTCTCGGAAATTTAGGGGATGATGAAGAACAAGCAGCACCGGAGAAAAAAGTAGAAGTTCAACAAGAAGCAGTTCAATCAGAAGCAAAACCAGTGAAAGCAAAGGCAGCCGCAAAGCCGGTCAAGAAAACGTACGGGATTAATGATAAGGTGAAAGTCGGTAAACTGACGTACGTCGTCAATGACGTCAAGATGGTCGATACGCTATCGAATGTCCTTGGCGAGAAGAAGACATCAGGACAATTCTTGGTCATCGGTCTGACGATTCTAAACGGAGATAAGGAAGAGCGCTTCGTCGACAGCAACATGTTTAAAGTTAACGTCGGCGATACGGAATACTCAGCCGATACGGAGCTTGATCTTTATGCGAATGAAGACGGAATGGGCTTCTTCTTAGAGACGATCAACCCGAATATCAAGAAAACTGGCAACATCGTCTTCGAATTACCGAAACAGGTGAAAAATCCGATGCTTGAAGTCTCGTCTGGCTTTGGCTGGGCAGGTGGACAATCAAAAGAGATTCAATTGACACAGTAATGAGTGACCATAGAAGAGACTCAATAAAAGAATGACGCGTCTTTTCACGCCCTTTCCTCAGGCGAGACACAAGCCAGTTTTCCTGCTTCATTTAAGCAGGAAAGCGGGTCTTGTTTGTCTCTCACAGCGCATAAATGCGCTTTTCCTGTAGGAGTGGCGTGAAACGCGTCATTCTTTTTGTTACGAGATAAGGGTGGCAGATCATCATTCTGCCACCCTTATCTTTGTGGAAACTGATTTTTGAGTCAGCCCCTTCTTGTTACCGTCCTGATTGTTGGATCGAGAGTTCAGGCGTTAATCGATCGAGTAAAGCAAGCGTCTCCGGATGAGCGGCAAGCGTCTGGTCGAGCGCGTTTCGTTCAGTTTCTAAACAAGCCAAATAACGTTGAGCCGCTTCAGCGTGCGTTGCGGGTGTCAGGACGTCATAGATTGCTTCAAGCGCAAAGCGTGGATGGTCTGGCAATGTCGTCGGAATCGTCTTTAATCCGAGTTGCGCTCGTTCAGGAACATGATGATGGAGTAATACTTTTGCGAACTTGATCAAGGCGCTACGGAGCATCTCGACTGCCCATAAGTCATTTCCCCGAGCTGCTGCTTTTTTGTATTGGAACAAGAACCAGACAGCATCGATTGCTTCATCGGTCGCTTCTTGAGCAGAAAGCGTTAAGTCACATGTATCGGTAAAGTCCGTCAACTGTTCTTGTGGATCATACAAGACACGCAATTGATCCTTATGATTCAGCGAGTCGAGCGTCACCGTAAACAAATCAATATGTAGCAGATCATCATAGACGACGATCATTTGTGGGGCGATGATATCGATCTCATCTTTCCAGATGATGGGGCGATAAACAGAAAGGTGGGACAAACGACGCGATAAGAATTTTGTTTGATGTTCTTCTGAGACGAGACAGTACAGATCGATGTCTGAATGAACATCTTCTTCTCCCCGTCCAAAAGATCCTTTTAAGAAGATGGCTTCGACTGCAGGATCTTGTTTGAGTCGAGCAACGAGTTGCTCGATCGCATGAAGTTGATGCATGAGGACTCATTCCTTTCCGAAAAACAGAAGTCTATTACGTCAGTATACGTGATAATAGACAGGTTTTTCCATGAAAAATGAGAAATCGCATCGAAATGGATTTCTCATTGAGAAGCGGAAGCGAGTTTTTCTTTCTGTTCAAGATGAAGGACATGTTGTTCCCCCCATGCATTGATGGCGTCAAGAACTGGAATGAGTGTCCGACCATAATCCGTCAGTGAGTATTCGACGCGGGGTGGGACTTCTTGATAAATCTCGCGATGGACGATATCGTTCAGTTCGAGTTCACGCAGTTGAGCCGTCAGCATCTTTTGCGTAATGTTCGGCAATTGTCGTTTCAATTCACTGAAGCGAAGCGTTCCGTGTGTGATTAAGACGAGTAAAATCGACGGCTTCCATTTTCCGGTCAAGATTTCGAGTGCTGTTTCGACCCGACAGCTTGGTGTCTCTTCCATCAGTCTTCCTCCTTCATGGTATCGTTTAGGATACTATACCACTTATTCGTGCCTACTTCCGCTTCGATCGCTTCCGCGTAATAATAGGGGTACGAGCTATTTCATTGAAGGAGGAAACACCATGTCGATTCATCCACAAATCACACTCGGTCCCGTTCGCTTGCGAATCACGGACCTCGATCGTTCGATTTCATTTTATACAACGTCACTCGGATTACGCGTGCTGACGCAAACCGATCAGTTGACGGTGCTTGGTGCACAAGATACACCACTCGTTGAACTTGAAGTCCACCCGAATGCCCGCCGTTTTCCACCAAACTCGGTCGCCGGTTTATATCATTTTGCGATTTTGCTACCGAACCGAAAAGAACTCGGCTTCGTTATCCGGAATTTGATCGAACAAGGAATCGAGATTGGTCAAGGTGACCATCTCGTCAGTGAAGCGTTTTATCTGTCGGATCCAGACGGGAATGGGATCGAAATTTATGCCGATCGTCCACGTGAGACCTGGACGTACGAAGCAAACGGAGACGTCAAGATGACGACGGATCCCGTCGATTGGCAAAGCATGCTCGTCGAAGCGGGAGAAGAAGACTGGTACGGCATGCCAAGCGATACGGTCATGGGACATGTCCATTTCCACGTCAAGACACTCGAAGCGGCGCGGGCCTTTTATGTCGACACGCTCGGCTTTGAGGTTGCGGCTGACGCTTCGCGGATGCGTGCGTTGTTCGTCGCTGCCGGCGGCTACCATCATCATATCGGTCTGAACGTCTGGTCGGGAGTCAACGCACCGACGAATCCGGAAGATGCGGTCGGACTTGTCTACTGGACGCTGCGTTATCCGGATCAAGCGACGCTTCAAGCAGCCATCGAGACATTAAAGTCTTCTGCTTATACCGTTACAGATCAAGCAGATGCTGTCTATGTTACCGATGATGCCGGAATCACTGCTCGATTGACAACGTAACCGAAAAAATCCCCTTGCGGCGAAAAATCTGCAAGGGGATTTTTTGTTTTATCGTGAAGATGATGTTGCATTGCCGTCATACCGGCTGATCAACTCATACGGTCTGACTTTATATAAGGCATGCGGGAAGTAGTGCGGATCCATCGCGTCAAGCGTCCGTAACTGGAAATGCTCCCGTTTGATGTATTCACTCAGCGAGTCACGTGTCAGCGGGAAGAAGCCGACATCCGTCGTTTCACCTTCTTGTGTCGCAAGTTCACCGCCAACCGCTTTTCCGCGGAAGCAGACACAAAGGACATGACTTGAGACATTTTGATAGATACCGGTAATCCCGTCAATCGTGACATCGACACCGGTCTCTTCTTTGACTTCCCGTTTGATCGCGTCAAGAATCGACTCGTGATTTTCGACTTGTCCACCCGGCATCTCATACGTATCACCCCGGTGGAGGTTGCGGACGAGCAAGACTTCATCGGCATCGTTCGTGATGTACGCGGTCACGCTGACGATCGCGCGAGGGGGAGCATACGTACCAGTCGACGTCATGAAATCTTCATAGGATTTGATATAGAGGTTTTTGCCGAGGCGCGCGCGCTTCTTCATCGCTTCGCGACGTAAGGCACTGTTGCGGACATCACGATCGACTTGTTCGTAATGTTCACGGTCGCGGTATTCCCAGATAGCGATGACTTCATCTTCTGCCTCCGTCACCCAGCGCCCAACAAGACGGGCACCATGACTGACTTGAAGCGGGTACAAATAGGTATGGAAAAACTCAGTGAATTCTTCTAGGCGTTCGGGACGAATCGTATAGGTCTTCCGGCGATGTAGCATGGAAATTCCTCCTATCAGATGAGCGTTCAGATGTACGCTACACCCCTTCTCGAATGGATGGAGGAAACCCTTTTTTCTCGATGTGGGAAAAGGATTTTTTATGAAAAGGGGCTGAATCCATTCATATGACGTAACAGGCTTTCCGAAATCGATGACGATTTATTTTGCTCAAAAAAGTACAGCTAAAGAAGAACTTAAGAAATGGATAGGGCTCAACTTCAGAAAAATCGGGGATACTGAAAATAGAGAGAAATAGAAAGTAGGGATACGTGATGGATATCATGGCACTCGTCCGCCTGGCTGGCGGAATCATGTTCACCCCATTGTCGGACGATGTCTTGATGATGAGTTTTGCAGCACTTCGATTACGAGAGGGGATGTACCCGGTCGTCATCTGGCTGACCGCTTGGCCGATCTTCTTCATCGCCTTTACGTGGTTTTATCTACTTGCTCGGTTCTTCCGTGAGATTCCGCTCGTCAAACGCTGGATGAAATCACGTTTCTTAGAACGAGCAGAAACGATCATTGAACGACGGGGATTATGGGCAATCGGACTATCGTTCTTCTTACCCGGCGTCAGACACCCGATTCATTATGTCGCCGGACTCCTCGGTTATCCGTTACCGCGCTATTTAGTAATGACATTCTTAGCAGCAGGCGTGTATACAGGACTCTGGACTTTTTTGATCGTCCGGATCGGAGAAGCCGTGACGTGGTCGGAGCTATGGAACTGGCTCCAGGTGAATCCAGGGATCGTCGGCTCTGTCGTGATCATTGTGATCGGTATTGCCGTCATCGGTATCGTGCATCATCGCCGTCAAAAGGATGCGGTAGAAGAGAGTTCTTCGATTTAAACGATAGGTACTACGTGAGCGAATCCATTGCTGGATTCGCTTTTTTGATGAAGTTTGATTTTATGAATATAGATAGTTTTTTGAAATAAGAAGTAACCTGCAAAAAAAGTGAAATCATTGTCAAAAAATGACGCACATCACTTCTTAAAAGCTACCTGATTTACACACTGGATTGGCAATTTATCGTCACAGGTAGTTATCTGAAACTGGATTGTAAACTCTTATACTAAGAGGTGTTCACAGAGTGGACATATTTAACTGGGGTCAAGGGGGATCACGATGAAAGAAGAACAACAAGCCAAAAGAAAGCGGCAGAGCTGGTATCAATCGATGTGGCGGTGGCATTTTTATGCAGGAATTATTTTTGCACCCATCTTTATTATTTTAGCTGTCACAGGATCGATTTATCTCTTTAAACCGCAAATTGAAGATGCCTTATATGGTGATATGATTTTCACACAAGAAACAGGTAAACCCGTCACGCTTGAGAAACAGATGGATGCGGTCAAGGATGCGTATCCGAAAGCGACGATCACGTCGATCGGTCAATTCGAAGACGCGGACCGGACGACACGGATGGGAATTCAAGTTGGGGAAAAAGCTGGATACGCCTATGTTGATCCGTACACAGCAGAAGTGACGGGACAACGGATGGGAGATGGACCTCTTGGCTTCATCAAGACGATTCACGGAGAACTGTTCGCGGGGAAAGTCGGGAACCTGCTTGTTGAACTGGCAGCTAGCTGGGCGATTATCTTATTGATCACAGGTACATATCTATTTTGGCCGCGTGGGGAACAAGGGAGCTTTAAACGCGTGTTTCTCCCTTCATTCAAGAAGTCGAAAGGATCACGTAACTTCTGGAAGGGACTGCATGGATCAGTTGCTGTCTGGTCAACGATTGGTCTTCTGATCATCATCGGTTCTGGACTAGCTTGGTCTGGTGTAGCAGGTGAATGGATCAACACGGCTGCGACGAAAACGAACTCGAACTTCCCGCAGTATGCATTTGGTCCAGATGAGACGATGCAATCGCAAATCGTCACGAAGGATATCGCACAAGATATTCCATGGGCAACACAAAACGATGTCGTCCCGACTTCTGGACCGGCAAAACCGATCTCGTTGTCAGTGACGGACATCGCAACACAAGCAAAACAACTTGGTATGGAGCGTCCTTACCAAATCAGCTTGCCACAAGGAGAACAAGGGGTTTACACACTCTCTTCCTTACATAGTGAGCCGCTGAAGGAAAAAACGATGAACGTCGATCAGTACTCAGGCAATGTCTTGTCGAACGTCACGTTTGCCGATTATGGCTTCATGGCAAAAGCCATCTCGATGGGAATCGGGTTCCACGAAGGACGTCTTTTCGGTCTATTGAATCAACTCGTTGGACTCGCACTATGTCTCGGTTTGATCTTCATCGTTGTTAGTTCGTTCGTTTTATGGTGGAAACGCCGGAATGGTGCGGGTCAATTATCGGCACCAAAACGTGCCGTCGACCAGCGTGTCAAACGAATCGTCGCACTGCTTATCGTCCTGATCAGTCTGACGATGCCACTCGCAGCGCTTTCCGTCTTTGCGATCTTGATTCTTGATTTCATTCTGTTCCGTCGCCGGACAGGGGAAGAGGAGGTGGCGGCATGAGACGAATCGTTACGACGGTCATAATCGGGAGTGCCGTGTTATTAGCGGGCTGTCAGTTCGAGACGAAAGCGGCTCCGGTCGCGATGAAAGTCGGATTGTATGCGCCGGAAAAAATGGAGGAACCTGCTAATACGACGGTGTCTGTCGAGATCGAACATCCTGATAATGTCGATGAAGTTCATGTTCAGGTGACACCATACGGCAGTGAGGAAACGGAAACATTCGAGACGACACATCGGAAAGGGCACTATGTCAGTAGTATCCCGTTCAAGCAGGCGGGGATCTATGTCGTCAACGGCATGGTGCACTCAGGTCAAGCCGTTTATACGCCAAAAACGCTCGTTCGCGTCGGCAAGGTATCTGACGCGGATTTCAAAGACGCACAAGCAAGTTTTCAGTCGAACGTGTCGACAAGTGGTGGACACGGACATCATCATTAATCATGTAAAGGTGAGCGAGCGATGAGCGATCTCACTTTCATGATGTCATATGAATATTTTAGAGAACCGAGGTAATGTCATGAATCAACCGCAAACGATGACGGAAGAGAAACAAGTCACGACGTCATCTAACAAAGTGTATCGGACGATTTGGCGGTGGCACTTTTATCTAAACTAGGCGAGAATACTCCCACTTCTAAACGATGAGGATGAAGCCTCAGTAAAAGTGCGAGATGAATCTCCAACCTCCCTTTCGGGTATATCATCTGGAAAGGAGGTACACATCATGTTGAAGCATCGTGCGTACAAGTTCAGACTATACCCGACGAAAGAGCAGAAAATCATGATTTCTAAGACGATCGGCTGTTCGCGCTTCGTCTTCAACTATTTCTTATCGAAGTGGGAAGAGACTTACAAAGAGACCGGAAAAGGGCTTTCTTACGGCTCTTGTTCGAAAGAACTTCCGTTGTTAAAACAAGAGTTTGACTGGTTGAAAGAAATTGATAGTACGTCCGTACAAACGAGCATCAAACATCTGGCAGATGCATATGACCGTTTCTTCAAGAAGCAGAACGAACGCCCACGCTTCAAGTCGAAGCGCAACCCTGTCCAATCCTATAAGACGAACATCCAAGGTAAGTCTCAACTTCCGGAAGTCTCGATTGTAGGCAACATGCTTAAACTCCCAAAGCTGAAGTGGGTCCGTTTCGCAAACTCGAAGCAGGTAGAAGGACGAATCTTGAACGCCACAATCCGACGTAACGCTTCAGGAAAATACTTCGTCTCCCTGCTCGTTGAACAGGACATCCATGAACTGCCGAAGACGGGTTCATCCATCGGCGTCGATGTCGGGTTGAAGAACTTTGCCATCCTGTCGGACGGCATGATCTACCAAAACGCCCGTTACTTCCGAACGCTGGAGAAAAAGCTGGCACGCGAGCAATGCAAGCTCTCTCGACGTCAGCGCATCGCCTTGGCTAAGAAAGTTAAGCTGTCCGAGGCAAGGAACTACCAGAAGCAGAAACGAAAGGTCGCCCGCATCCATGAAAAGATCGCCAACAAGCGCACCGACTTCCTGCACAAGGTATCCACCGAGATCGTCAAAAACCACGACGTTATCGGAATCGAGACCTTGCAGGTGAAAAACATGCAGAAGAACCGCAGGTTGAGCAAGTCCATCTCCGAGGTCAGTTGGTCAGCGTTCTTCCGCATGCTGGAGTATAAGGCAGGATGGTACGGAAAGACTGTCGTGAAGGTTGGGAAGACCTTCGCATCTAGCCAACTGTGCTCGAGTTGCGGTCATCAACACAAAGACGTGAAACATCTTGCCTTGCGTGAATGGACATGCCCGAGTTGTGGTGTCCACCACGACCGTGATGTGAACGCAGGACTGAATCTTAAACAAGAAGCCGAACGTATCCTAGCTTCTTCAACCGTCGGGACGACGGGGTTAGCCTGATCAAGTTTCGACCAATAGGTCGGATCACTCAGGAATTCACCACCTCTAATCAAAGCGAAGGTGAGGGGAGTTCAAGCTGGTATCATTTTTGCACCGTTCCTCGTTATGCTTGTCGTGACAGGATCGATCTATCTATTTAAGTCACGAATCGAAAACGTCCTGTATCAATCGTATATGAAGTCATACCGAAAGCAGATCGTATCACTGCGACAGAACAGTGTGTCGTATCTAAACCATTATCGATCAAAATGAATGTCCCGACAGACG
Source organism: Exiguobacterium sp. UBA6309 (assembly GCF_002439205.1). NCBI lineage: Bacteria > Bacillati > Bacillota > Bacilli > Caryophanales > Exiguobacterium > Exiguobacterium sp. UBA6309. Next base: position 21,875 of record NZ_DJTL01000040.1, read on the forward strand.
TACAACCGGACGCGAAGAAAAAGCAGACGTTCGAAGCGACGGTCTGGTGTGAAGCCAAACCGCTTCAAAAAGTCGATTATGTTCACTTCGAAATCTGGAAAGCGGACGGAACAGTCCGCTATAGTATGGAACCGGCAGAGGAGACAAAGCCAGGTGTCTATACGATTGCGAAGGCACTACCGAAATCCGGTTTGTATTATGTCAAAGCGCATGCAAGCAGTGAAGGTACGATGATCATGCCAACACGGCAGTTCATCGTCGGTGAGTTATTGAAAGAAGATTTAAAAATCTTACAAGGTGGAGCAAAACCAGCTGGCGGAAGTAGCGGTCATCATCATTGATAGAGGCATCAAAAAGAGGCTGGGACATAACTAGCTGAATTTAACGAGAAGAAGGAATTGCCATCACTCAGGATGTGCAATTCCTTCTTTTTTCATTGTCTCGCGTCAAGTTGCCCTTCGGGCAACGCTTTGGATGAGCCATTTTCTTAAATTTACGGCCATGAGGATGAAGCCGAGCTCACGCTTCACCTTCGCTTTTCCTCTCACAGAAAAGCGAGTGAAACTCAAATTAGCCTTCAGATATCCAAAAACTGGTTCCACGTCTATCTTCCGTTTCGCATAGAGGGATCCTGTTTTTTGATCTGAAAGCCATTTTTTCATCTGTTCTTTTTGTTCTTCCCATGAAGTGTTTATGTGTACCTGTCGGTGACGACCCTCTTTGGCCTTGGTACAACGGGAGCGAAACGGGCAGCCATCACACCCTTCGCTTTCATACACCTTGAAATCACGCGTGAATCCGTACTGATCTGTTCTCTTGGACATGTAACGGAATGTTACGTCCTGTCCATTAGGGCACACAAAACGATCCGACCTTTCATCATAAGACCAGTTTGCTGTGTTAAATGGATCATTGCGCCATTTTCGAGACTTTTCTTTTTCGAACATCGTATAAGGGATGAGTGGAATGCGCCCTCGGCGCATCAGAATATCCTGATAATTCTCCTGACTCCCATAGCCGGCATCCGCAACGATATGCGGTGGTAGTGGTAAATATGAGCTGATCTCATCTAAAAAGGGAAGTAACGTCCGGGCATCCGTCGGATTCGGATAAATATCATAAGCGAGTGTGTACTGTCCTTCGGTCGCGATTTGAACGTTATAGCCTGGCTTGAGTTGTCCATTTTGCATATGATCTTCCTTCATTCGCATGAACGTCGCGTCTGTGTCTGTTTTCGAATAGCTGTTCCGTCCAGCGAGCGTCCTCTTTTGGAGGGCATATCTCTGTTTCCGCTCGCTGAAATCTGTAATCACCTTTCGAAGGAGACGTGGTTCCTTCCGTTCAGAACGTAGACGTTTTCTTTCTTGGGTATCCGAACTCGCCTCGATTTTTTGGTTGATGGAAGCGATATGTGCGTCTAAAGCTTCACCCATGTGTTCGAGTTCTGAGAGAATGAGCTCGTCCGGGCTTTCTCGTTCAATTTCCGGTAGGATGTCTTGTTCGACGAGGTTGTCATAGATACGATTCGATTTGTCCACGAGAGACGAACTATGACGTTCGATCGATTTCCGCCAAACAAAGGTGTATCGGTTCGCATTCGCCTCTAGCTTTGTACCATCGATAAAGATGGCTTCTTCATTGATTTCTCCCATCTTGACGAGATGGCAACGGAAGGTAACGAAGGCTTGCTTCAAGATTGGAGTGACTGCGGGATGCACTCGAAAACGGTTGATGGTACGATAGCTCGGCGCATTCCCTTGCGCTAGCCACATCATCCGC
>NZ_DJTL01000030.1:0-28714 GCF_002439205.1 Exiguobacterium sp. UBA6309
CTGCTACCGCACCATCAAGTACGCGAAGTGAACGTTCAACCTCAACTGTGAAGTCTACGTGTCCAGGTGTATCGATGATGTTTACGCGGTTACCTTTCCATTGAGCAGTTGTTGCTGCCGATGTAATCGTGATCCCACGCTCTTGCTCTTGCTCCATCCAGTCCATTTGTGAAGCACCTTCGTGCGTTTCACCAATCTTGTGGATACGACCCGTGTAATACAGGATACGCTCAGTCGTTGTTGTTTTACCAGCATCGATGTGAGCCATGATCCCGATGTTACGAGTGTTCTTAAGGGAGAATTCTCTTGCCATCTTTAAACATTCTCCTTTCGCATTTTAGTTTAGTGGTCGTGTGTTGCCACACGTCATGACTATACCCGAAAGCCACCTCATAATTCCATTAAAAATGGCATGCATGAGGTGGTGATTTCCGGAATTACCAGCGGTAGTGAGCAAACGCTTTGTTCGCTTCCGCCATTTTGTGCATATCTTCGCGCTTCTTAACAGAAGCACCAGTGTTGTTTGCAGCGTCCATGATTTCGTTAGCAAGGCGCGCATCCATAGTTTTTTCGTTACGGAGACGTGAGTAGTTCACGAGGTAACGAAGTGCAAGTGTCGTACGACGCTCTGGGCGAACTTCGACAGGAACTTGATAGTTAGCTCCACCTACACGGCGTGCTTTAACTTCAAGAACTGGCATGATGTTGTTCATCGCTTCTTCAAAGACTTCCATTGCATCGCGACCTGAACGTTCAGCGATAGTTTCGAAAGCTTTGTATAAGATTTGTTGAGCAGTACCTTTTTTACCATCTAACATAAGACGGTTGATAAGGCGGGTAACGAGTTTAGAGTTGTAGATCGGATCAGCCATTACATCACGACGTTCTGCTTGACCTTTACGTGGCATTCCGAGTCCCTCCTTTCATATAGTGAGGTGATATCTTAAGATATCTAGATTATTTTTTAACTTTAGGACGTTTAGTACCGTATTTCGAACGACCTTGCATACGGCCGTCAACACCAGCTGTATCAAGCGCACCACGAACGATGTGGTAACGTACCCCTGGTAAGTCTTTTACACGGCCGCCGCGGATAAGAACAACACTGTGCTCTTGAAGGTTGTGGCCGATACCTGGGATGTAAGCTGTTACTTCCATTGTGTTCGTCAAACGTACACGTGCGTATTTACGAAGAGCCGAGTTCGGTTTCTTCGGAGTCATTGTACCTACACGAGTACAAACACCACGTTTTTGTGGTGAGCTGATGTCAGTACGAGCTTTAATGAAGCTGTTGTACCCTTTGTTCAGCGCTGGCGAATCTGATTTCACAACTTTTGATTGACGTCCTTTACGGACTAATTGGTTGATAGTAGGCATCTTTGAGATCCTCCCTTCCTGAATTCATGACAAATTTCAAAACCACCGAGCCGGGTGGTTCATCGAAAGTCATAATGAAACGTTTTGCGTGGCTCAGGCATTCCATCGCCACACAAAACGCATTATCAAACTTTCTTAATGGCAACAGCTGTTGCTGCGACATCGATTCCACAAGCTTTTCCAAGCTCTTGCTTAGAAGGAACATTCACGACTGGAACGTTAGCTTGTTTCGCCGCATCGAGCAATGCTTGTTTTACGTGTTCATCTGCGTCATCCGCAATGATCACTTCCGACGCCTTGCCAGATCGCAATGCTTTGAGCGTTTGCTTTTGACCGACAAACTTCAAATCTGCGCCGACTACTTTTTTGTAAGACATGAAGATATCCTCCAAAATAACACAGCCGGTTGGCAACACTATATCATAGTAGCACCGCCATACCGGCGTGTCAAGGCGTTTTATTCTACCGGAGAATCGGCTTCTACAGGTGCTTCGCCAGCTACTTCGAGATCGATCTGACGGTAACGTGACATCCCAGTACCAGCTGGAACCAACTTACCGATGATGACGTTCTCTTTCAAGCCGCGAAGGTAGTCGCTCTTCCCTTTAATCGCTGCATCCGTAAGGACACGAGTCGTTTCTTGGAACGACGCAGCCGATAGGAATGAATCTGTTTCAAGTGACGCTTTCGTGATACCGAGAAGAACTGGTTTCGCCGAAGCGAGAGCTTTCCCGTTACGGAGCGCTTCTTTACAAGCTTCCTTGAACGTGCTGATATCGACGAGCGAACCTGGTAAGAGTGAAGTCTCACCAGACTCGATGACACGTACGCGACGGATCATTTGGCGAACCATGACCTCGACGTGTTTGTCACCGATCTCAACCCCTTGCATCCGGTATACTTTTTGAACTTCTTGGAGCAAGTAGTTCTGAACGCCGGATACACCTTTAACGTTCAAGAGTTCTTTCGGATCGATCGAACCTTCCGTGAAGACTTGACCAGCTTTGACCTCGTCCCCGAGCTGAACACGTAGACGCGAACCGAATGGGATCGTGTATGTGCGTGTTTCGCTGAGTCCTTGGACCGTCAATTCACGTTTGTCACGCGATTCCGTGAAGTCGATGACTTGACCATCGATTTCCGAGATGACCGCTTGACCTTTCGGGTTACGCGCTTCGAACAACTCTTGGATACGCGGAAGACCTTGTGTGATATCGTCCCCGGCAACCCCACCTGTGTGGAAGGTACGCATTGTAAGCTGCGTTCCTGGCTCACCGATTGATTGTGCCGCGATGATACCGACAGCTTCGCCGACTTCGACGTCGTTGCCTGTAGCCAAGTTACGTCCGTAACATTTCTTACAGACACCATGGCTTGTGTTACATGTGAAGGCAGTACGGATCTCAACGTTATCGACACCAGCGTCCGTGATGGCACGCGCAAGATCTTCATCGATGAGTTCGTTCGTTGAAACGAGGACTTCTCCTGTTTCTGGGTGAACGACGTTTTCGAATGCCGTACGGCCGACGAGGCGATCGTAGAGACTTTCGATTTCTTCCGTTCCTTCACGGAGTGCTGTGACGCGGATACCACGATCCGTTCCACAATCATCTTCACGGATGATGACGTCTTGAGCAACGTCAACAAGACGACGAGTCAGGTAACCTGAGTCAGCCGTTTTCAAGGCTGTATCGGCAAGACCTTTACGTGCACCGTGTGTTGAGATGAAGTATTCCTGTACCGTTAGACCTTCACGGAACGATGATTTGATCGGGAGCTCGATGATCCGTCCACTTGGAGCGGCCATGAGCCCACGCATACCAGCGAGCTGCGTGAAGTTCGACGCGTTACCACGGGCACCGGAGTCACTCATCATGAAGATCGGGTTGAGACGGTTGAGGGATTTCATCAGACGAGACTGAATTTCATCCTTCGCATCATTCCAAGATTTAACGACGCGCTCATAGCGCTCGTCTTCTGTGATGAGACCACGACGGTACGATTTCATGACGCGATCGACATTGTCCTGCGCTTCAACAAGGATTTCTTGTTTATCCGGAAGAACGATGATGTCCGCGATCCCTACCGTGATACCGGCACGAGTCGAGTGTTTGAATCCGAGGTTTTTCATGCGGTCGAGCATACGGCTTGTTTCTGTCGTCTCAAACCGTTTGAAGACTTCCGCGATGACATTTCCAAGGAATCCTTTTTTGAACGGGTCGATGATCGGACGGTTCTTCAGTTCTGCCACGACATCTGTTCCTTTTTCAAGGAAGTACTTGTCTGGCGTCGCTTCTTGAAGGTTCGTCATCGTTGGTTCGTTCAAGTAAGGGAACGTCGTTGGGAGGATCTCGTTGAAGATCAACTTACCGACTGTCGTAATCAATAATTTCTCGTTTTGCTCTTCCGTGAATGTCGGGTTCTTGAGAACGCCGGCTGGAATCGCAACACGTGTATGGAAGTGCGCATAACCGTTTTGGTAAGCGATGAGCGCTTCGTTCACTGTTGAGAAGATTTTCCCTTCACCGATCGCATTTTCGCGCTCGAGCGTGAGGTAGTAGTTACCGAGGACCATATCCTGCGATGGTGTAACAACAGGTTTACCGTCTTTCGGGTTCAAGATGTTTTGTGCAGCGAGCATGAGAAGACGTGCTTCTGCTTGTGCTTCTGCCGAAAGTGGTACGTGAACCGCCATTTGGTCACCATCGAAATCGGCGTTGTATGCCGTACATACGAGTGGGTGAAGGCGAATCGCGCGTCCTTCGACGAGCGTTGGTTCGAACGCCTGGATACCGAGACGGTGAAGTGTCGGTGCACGGTTCAAGAGAACCGGATGCTCACGGATGACTTCTTCGAGGACATCCCAGATTTCAGGTTGAACGCGCTCGATTTTCCGTTTCGCACTCTTGATGTTCGGTGCGATGCCACGAGAGACGAGTTCTTTCATGACGAACGGTTTGAAGAGTTCAAGGGCCATTTCTTTTGGAAGACCACATTGATACATCTTCAGGTTTGGACCAACGACGATAACCGAACGACCAGAGTAGTCGACACGTTTACCGAGCAAGTTTTGACGGAAACGTCCTTGTTTCCCTTTCAACATGTGTGAAAGTGATTTAAGTGGACGGTTACCTGGTCCAGTAACTGGACGACCGCGACGACCGTTATCGATCAAAGCATCGACTGCTTCTTGAAGCATCCGTTTTTCATTCTGAACGATGATGTTCGGAGCGCCAAGGTCAAGAAGACGCTTGAGACGATTGTTACGGTTGATGACGCGGCGGTACAAGTCGTTCAAGTCAGACGTTGCGAAACGTCCGCCATCGAGTTGAACCATCGGACGAAGTTCCGGTGGGATGACTGGAAGTACTTCAAGCACCATCCATTCTGGATTGTTGCCTGAGTTACGGAACGCATCGAGGACTTCAAGGCGTTTGATCGCACGAGTACGACGTTGTCCTTGAATCATACGAAGCTCTTCACGTAATGCAGCGACTTCTTTATCGAGTTCCACGTCACGGAGCAATTTACGAACTGCTTCCGCACCCATTTCAGCAGTGAACGAACGACCGAACTTCTCACGATATGCACGGTATTCTTTCTCTGAAAGGAGTTGTTTCTTCTCAAGTGTCGATTCGCCTGGATCTGTAACGACGTACGACGCGAAGTAGATGATCTCTTCTAACGCACGCGGTGACATGTCGAGGACGAGTCCCATACGGCTAGGAATTCCTTTGAAGTACCAGATGTGCGAAACCGGTGCTGCGAGCTCGATGTGACCCATGCGCTCACGACGGACTTTCGACTTCGTGACTTCAACGCCACAGCGGTCACAAATGATTCCTTTATAGCGGATCCGTTTGTATTTACCACAGTAACATTCCCAGTCTTTTGTTGGACCAAAGATACGTTCACAGAACAAACCGTCTTTCTCCGGTTTGAGTGTACGATAGTTGATCGTCTCCGGCTTTTTCACTTCCCCGAAAGACCATGAACGGATCTTTTCGGGGGAAGCGAGGCCGATTTGCATATATTCAAATCTATTAACATCTACCAAGGGGTGGACCTCCCTTTCGCTTATTCCTCTTCAGTAACAACTGGTGCGACAGGCGCTTGAACTTCTTCGAGTGCTGGAGTCGCGTTCGGGATATTGTCCTCGTCTTCGTCGCGCATTTCGATCTCTTCATCATCAGCAGACATCATCTTGACGTCCATACCGAGTGATTGAAGCTCTTTAATGAGGACTCGGAACGATTCCGGTACGCCCGGTTGTGGTACATTCTCACCTTTGACGATTGCTTCGTACGCTTTAACACGACCGATCGTGTCATCCGACTTGATTGTAAGGATCTCTTGGAGCGTGTAGGCTGCGCCGTATGCTTCAAGTGCCCATACTTCCATCTCACCGAAACGCTGACCACCGAACTGGGCTTTACCACCGAGCGGTTGTTGTGTAACGAGTGAGTATGGTCCTGTCGAACGTGCGTGAAGTTTATCATCGACCATGTGAGCAAGTTTAATCATATACATGACACCGACAGAGATACGGTTATCGAACGCTTCACCCGAACGACCATCATAAAGGACAGTCTTCGCGTCGCGATCCATACCTGCTTCTTCAATCGTTGCCCAAACATCTTCCTCACGCGCACCATCGAATACTGGTGATGCGACTTTGATGCCGAGTTGACGTGCTGCCATCCCGAGGTGAAGCTCGAGCAACTGCCCGATGTTCATCCGTGATGGAACCCCAAGTGGGTTCAACATGATGTCAATTGGCGTACCGTCTGGCATGTACGGCATGTCTTCTTCTGGAAGGATACGCGAGATAACACCTTTGTTACCGTGACGACCCGCCATTTTGTCACCCTCGTGAATCTTACGCTTCTGAACGATGTAAGCACGGATCAACTGGTTGACACCAGGTGAGAGCTCGTCCCCATTATCGCGGTCGAAGATTTTGACGTCGAGGATGATTCCATCACCACCGTGTGGTACACGGAGAGATGTATCACGGACTTCACGTGCTTTTTCACCGAAGATTGCATGAAGAAGACGTTCTTCCGCTGTCAATTCCGTTACACCCTTCGGCGTAACTTTACCGACGAGGATATCGCCGTCCTTGACTTCCGCGCCGACACGGATGATTCCGCGATCGTCGAGGTTTTTCAAGGCATCATCACCGACGTTCGGAATATCACGTGTGATTTCTTCCGGTCCGAGTTTCGTATCACGCGACTCACATTCGTATTCTTCGATGTGGATCGATGTGTAGACGTCGTCTTTGACAAGACGCTCACTCATGATGACAGCATCCTCATAGTTGTAACCATCCCATGTCATGAAACCGACGAGTACGTTACGACCAAGCGCAAGTTCCCCACCGTCCATCGATGGACCATCTGCAAGGATCTCGCCTTTATCGACTGGGTCGCCTGCTTTGATGATTGGTTTTTGGTTATAACACGTTCCTTGGTTAGAACGGATGAATTTTTGAATCTTGTAACGGTCGAGTTCACCTTCAACGATGTTGCCATCGACTTCCGTCGTACGACGGACAAGGATTTCACGCGCCGTGACACGCTCAGCGATCCCTGCGTGCTTCGCAACGACAGCGGCTCCTGAGTCTTTCGCAGACACGTACTCCATTCCTGTACCGACAATCGGAGATTCCGGGTTCAGAAGTGGGACGGCCTGACGTTGCATGTTCGCTCCCATGAGGGCACGGTTCGAGTCATCGTTCTCAAGGAACGGGATACAAGCCGTTGCGGCAGATACGACCTGCTTCGGCGAAACGTCCATGTAATCGACACGTGCTGGTTCGACAGACAAGTTTTGTCCACGGAAACGTGAAAGGACGTGTGAATCTTTGAACGTCTTCTCTTCCGTCAACAACATGTTTGCCTGTGCGACGACGTAGAGATCCTCTTCGTCAGCAGTCATGTAGTGGATTTCATCCGTGACGACGCCCGTTTCCGGATCGACACGACGATATGGTGCTTCGATGAAGCCGTACTCATTGACCTTCGCGTACGAAGACAACGAGTTGATCAAACCGATGTTTGGTCCCTCTGGCGTTTCGATCGGACACATACGGGAATAGTGCGAGTAGTGTACGTCACGAACTTCGAAACCAGCGCGCTCACGTGTCAAACCACCAGGTCCGAGTGCTGAAAGACGACGTTTGTGCGTCAATTCCGCAAGCGGGTTCGTTTGGTCCATGAACTGAGACAACTGCGAGCTACCGAAGAACTCTTTAATCGATGCGATAACTGGACGAATGTTGATCAAGGCCTGTGGCGTGATCGCATTCTGATCCTGAATCGACATCCGTTCCTTAACGACACGTTCCATCCGTGAGAGACCGATCCGGAATTGGTTCTGGAGCAGCTCGCCGACTGAACGAAGACGACGGTTACCGAGGTGGTCGATATCGTCTGTCGTACCGACTTCATGCAACAAGTTGAAGAAGTAGTTGATGGCAGCAATCATGTCAGCAGGCGTGATGTGCTTGATGTCACGATCGATGTTACCGTTACCGATGATATTGATGATGCGTTCACCTTCAGCATCGTCCGGTGCGAACACCTTGATTGACTGTAAGTTGAAAGCCTCACCCTGCGTTACGCCGCCTGTAGGCGTCGCTTCGATGTAACCAACGGATCCTTCGAGGAATGGAAGGACTTTATCGAGCATACGACGATCAAGGACCGTTCCTGCTTCCGCGATGACTTCACCTGTCTCAGGATCAACGAGCGTTTCCGCAAGTTTTTGACCGAAGAGACGGTTCTTAAGATGAAGCTTTTTATTGATTTTATAACGACCAACGTTTGCCAAATCATAACGTTTCGGGTCAAAGAAGCGCGACACGAGCAACGCTTTTGCGTTTTCGACTGTCGGCGGCTCTCCCGGACGTAGACGCTCATAAATCTCGATGAGGGCTTTTTCCGTTGATTCCGTATTATCTTTTTCAAGTGAATTCCGGAGGTACTCATCATCACCGAGAAGATCGATGATTTCCTGATCCGTACCGAAACCAAGAGCACGTAAAAGAACCGTTACTGGAATCTTACGCGTGCGATCAATGCGAACATAAACGATGTCTTTCGCGTCTGTCTCGAGCTCGAGCCATGCACCACGGTTTGGGATGACTGTCGCGGAGAATCCACGTTTACCGTTCTTATCTAACTTATTGTTGTAATAAACACTTGGCGAACGAACAAGCTGCGAAACGATTACGCGCTCCGCTCCATTGATGATGAATGTTCCCGACTCCGTCATAAGCGGGAAGTCACCCATGAAGACTTCTTGTTCTTTCAATTCACCCGTCTCTTTATTTTGAAGACGGACTTTAACGCGTAGTGGTGCCGAATAGGTCACGTCGCGCTCTTTCGATTCATCGATCGAATACTTCGGCTCTCCGAGCGAGTAGTCGATGAATTCTAATACGAGATTCCCTGTGAAGTCGGAAATCGGCGAAATGTCATGAAACATCTCACGGAGACCTTCCCGCAGGAACCACTCATACGAATTCGTTTGAATCTCGATTAAGTTTGGAAGTTCCAATACTTCGCTGATACGTGCATAGCTTCTTCTCTGACGGTGACGACCGTACTGAACAAGTTGACCAGTCAACTGATTCACCTCTCAGACCCACTTCTTCTTATAGAGAAGGACGGGTGTAATATCGAACATTGAAGCCATTTTTTGATTGATAAGCGCAAAAAAGCGACGTCTTGTCTACTCAATCATCTGTAGTCGAGAACGCCAGCTGCTTTCAAACATCTTATCCAAAAATCACTCCAATGGCATTTTATAATACTATCATAGACACAACATGCGGTCAACGACAAATCCTTCGATTTGTCAAGACCGAATTGATTTAAATATAGAGTACCCTTTATCCCGGGTAACTGTCTCACACATACCGAATACTTCTTCCATCAACTTCTTTGCTGATGGTCCACCTTGTTTCTTTTGAATGACGACCCAAAGTTCGCCGCCGACGACAAGGTGATCATATGCTTCTCGGAGAATACGATGAACGACCGTTTTTCCCGCCCGAATCGGTGGATTCGTCACGATCGCTGCGAATGTCGATTCGCCTACCCCATCATACCCGTCACTCACACCGGTCGTCACGGAAACACCATTCGCGCGCGCATTGTCTGCCGCTAGTTCGAGCGCCCGTTCATTGACATCGATCAAGTGTGCCGGACGACCCGTCGACTTCGAGAGCGCGATGCCCATCGGTCCGTATCCGCAGCCGACATCTAAAATGTCTCCCGCTACAGCCGGTTCCGTGAATGCCTCGATCAACAGACGGGAACCAAAATCGATTCCGTTCTTCGAAAAGACACCGTGATCCGATGTAAAGCGGAGCCTCTGACCACGCAGGACATATTCCCACGTCTTCGGATCTCGTTTCGATGAAGGGTCATTCGTATAATAATGATCCGCCATGTTTCCTTCCCCTCTCATGTAAAAGATGAAAACAAAAGAAGCTCGCAATGCGAGCTTCTCTTGTTTCTACGGAAGAAGAAAATTACTTAACTTCTACAGTAGCGCCAGCTTCTTCAAGCTTAGCTTTCATTGCTTCAGCGTCTTCTTTCGAAACGCCTTCTTTAACTGGTGCTGGAGTTCCGTCTACGAGAGCTTTCGCTTCTTTAAGACCGAGACCAGTCAATTCGCGAACTGCTTTGATGACGTTGATTTTACCAGATCCAGCGTTAGTAAGGATAACGTCGAATTCAGTTTGCTCTTCAGCTGCTGCGCCTGCGCCAGCACCTGCAACTGCTACTGGAGCTGCTGCTGATACGCCGAATTCTTCTTCGATTGTTTTTACGAGTTCGTTAAGTTCAAGAACAGTCATGCCCTTGAGGTCTTCGATAAATTGCTCTTTGTTGAAAGCCATTATGGTTTTCCTCCTTTGATTTAGCCCACGTTGGGGTGTGAAAATTGTGTTGGTTGCCTATCCCGCTAAGCAGAAATTAAGCAGATTGTTCTTCTTTTTGCTCTGCGATTGCGTTCGTTGCCACCGCGAGTCCACGGATTGGCGCTTGAAGCACGCTGAGGAGCATCGAAAGGAGACCTTCGCGTGATGGAAGTTCCGCAAGGGCTTTGACATCTTCTACTGAAGTGACTTTGCCTTCGATGATACCACCTTTGAGTTCGAGAGCCTTGTGCGTTTTAGCGAAGTCGTTCAAGATCTTAGCTGGCGCGATAACGTCTTCATTGCTGAAGGCGATCGCACTAGGACCTGTGAAGACTTCATCAAGACCTTCGAGGTTGCTTTGAACTGCCGCGCGGCGGAGGAGACCGTTTTTGTAAACTTTGAATTCAACGCCCGCTTCGCGGAGTTGTTTACGAAGTTCAGTGACTTCTTCTACTGTGAGACCACGGTAGTCGACGACAACTGTTCCTGCGCTCGCTTGGAGTTTCTCAGCGATCTCAGATACGAGATCCGCTTTGACAGCGATAACTTTTTCGTTTGCCATTTCTGTTGCACCTCCTGGTAGATGAAATGTACCGGTGCGAGGGGCTGCTCGATTTCAAATAAAAAGCCTCCGTCTGCAGAGCAGAGGAGGCGTAATCGTCAAAAAGGATACCTGAACAAACAGGCTCTCTGAGCAAGAACACCTCGGAAGGATTTATGCCCATGTGAGCACCTTCTGTCTACGGTATGTCGAAATATATCAACGTTTTATACTGTAACAGCGTTCTTAGAACGTTGTCAAGTTCGTTTTAGACGAAATTATTTCGCGAAGTCAGCTGAAGATACTTTTACACCAGGACCCATTGTAGAAGCGATCGCGATGTTTTTAAGGTATACACCTTTAGCAGTAGCAGGCTTAACTTTTACGAGAGTTTCGATAACTGTGTTGATGTTATCAACGAGTTTCTCGTTATCGAATGATTTTTTACCGACAGGAACGTGGATGTTACCTGATTTGTCGACACGGTACTCAACTTTACCAGCTTTGATATCGTTGATTGCTTTTGTGACGTCAAATGTAACTGTACCTGTTTTCGGGTTTGGCATGAGACCTTTTGGTCCGAGAACGCGACCAAGTTTACCAACTTCACCCATCATGTCTGGTGTCGCAACGATAACGTCGAAGTCGAACCATCCTTGTTGGATTTTGTTGATGTACTCAGCATCACCAGCGTAATCTGCTCCAGCAGCTTCCGCTTCTTTTAATTTCTCACCTTTCGCGAAGACGAGAACTTTTTGTGTTTTACCAGTACCGTGTGGCAATACGACTGCTCCACGGATTTGTTGGTCTGCTTTCTTCGGATCTACTCCGAGACGAACAGCCAATTCGATAGTCTCATCGAATTTCGCAGTTGCAGATTTTTTAGTCAAATCTACAGCTTCTGCGAGTTCGTATGAAACCGTACGATCGATAAGCTTAGCAGCTTCTTTGTACTTCTTACCCATTTTAGGTTCCTCCTTTGTGGTTGTGCGGAAAATCCTCCCACATAATGAAAGGGTAGCAGGCTTCAAGAAACTATCCGCCTGCGACCCTCATCGTTGTTCATGGTAATCAAAAAGACATTAGTCTTCGATTACGATACCCATAGAACGTGCAGTACCTTCAACCATCAACATTGCTGTTTCAACAGATGATGCGTTAAGGTCTGGCATTTTTGTTTCAGCGATTTCACGAACTTTGTCACGTTTGACAGTCGCTACTTTCTTACGGTTCGGTTCACCTGAACCACTCTCAATTCCAGCTGCTTTCTTCAAGAGAACTGCTGCTGGAGGAGTTTTAGTGATGAATGTGAATGAACGATCTTCAAAAACCGTGATGACTACAGGGATAATCAAGCCGGCTTGGTCTTGTGTACGAGCGTTGAACTCTTTACAGAAGCCCATGATGTTCACACCTGCTTGACCGAGTGCCGGTCCAACTGGTGGAGCTGGGTTTGCTTTGCCCGCAGGAATTTGAAGTTTTACGAGTTTCATAACCTTCTTCGCCACGAGACACACCTCCTTAATTCTTTAATGTGGTTTAATTGGACGTTGCGCGTCCTCCCACTCATTCTATTCGACGAGTTATTTATCGAAATAAGCACAACATCAAACACGAAAAATTGTATCATTAAAACAAAACATTCGCAATAGGAAACTTAATCGATTTTATCGACCTGTGCGAAATCAAGCTCGACCTTCGTTTCGCGACCGAACATATCAACAGAGACTTTCATTTTCTCAGCATCTGCATCAAGCTCCTCGATCGTACCTTCGAGATTTTCGAAAGCTCCTTCTTTGATTCGGACGATTTGTCCGAGTGAGAAGTCGTAACGGCTCTTCAGATCGACAAGACCCATTGATCCAAGGATATTTTCTGCTTCTTCCGGAAGAAGTGGGGTTGGTTTTGAACCGCCGCCGACTGATCCGAGGAAGCCTGTGACGTTCGGAGTATTCCGGACGACATACCAAGAATCATCCGTCATGACCATCTCAACGAGGACATATCCCGGGAAGATCTTGACTTCACGTTCCTTGATTTTCGTTTCTCCCTTTTTGTTCGTTACTTCTTCTTGTACCGTTTCAATCGGAACGAGTACACGGAAGATTTTTTCGTCCATGTTCATGGATTCAATCCGACGTTCAAGGTTCGCCTTGACGTTGTTTTCGAATCCGGAATACGTTTGGACGACAAACCATTGTTTCTCCATGGTAGGCCACCTCTTCTTTTTACTTAATCAACCAGCTCATCAATGCGCTAAGCCCTGAATCGACGCCGAAGATGAAGACACCCATGAAGATCACCATACCGATGACCGTCAGTGTGTATTTCGTCAGCTCTTTCCGTTTTGGCCAGCTCGTCTTTTTCAATTCATTCCATACGTCACGCAAAAATTTCATCGTACTTTCCCTCCAGGATGTAATAAATCGGGACAGATGAAGCTTTATTTCGCTTCTTTATGAATCGTATGCGCGTTACAACGACGGCAGAATTTCTTCAATTCCAAGCGGACAGTGACGTCCTCTTTTTTCATCGTCGTATAGTCGCGGGCACCGCAATTATCACAAGCAAGGCCTACTTTCTTCGCCATCTCAAAGTCCTCCTTCTTTGCCACTCTTCTCTTCTGTTGAGGTACTTTCCTTCCGAAAAAGAGCGTAAAAAAAAACGCCTATGAGCGGCGTCTCGCTAGTAAGGCGCTAGTTATACAGTAGCATAGGAAGGGGTTACGGTCAATCTACCTCTCTGTTAGACCGTCATCTTTCGTGCTTCGAGATAACGCTCAAGCTTGCGCTTGACGCGTTGCAAGGCATTGTCGATCGATTTGACATGACGATCGAGGTCGTCAGAGATTTCCTGATACGTCCGTCCGTCAAGATAGAGCGCGAGGACTTTGCGTTCAAGGTCGCTTAAAATTTCATCCATCTTCGATTCAATGTCTGCATATTCTTCCCGGTTGACGATCAAGATTTGTGGGTCAGAAGGTGCTGTCGACGTGATGATATCGAGTAACGTCCGCTCCGATTCATCGTCATAGATCGGTTTATCGAGTGAGATGTACGAATTCAACGGGATATGTTTCTGACGTGTCGCCGTCTTGATCGCAGTGATCATCTGTCGCGTGATGCATAATTCGGCAAATCCTTTAAACGAGGCAAGCTTATCCGTTCGGTAATCCCGTACTGCTTTATAGAGACCAATCATTCCTTCTTGAATGATATCTTCTCGGTCTGCCCCGATCAAAAAGTAAGAACGGGCTTTGGCGCGCACGAAATTTCGATACCGCTCGATCAAAAATTCGAGCGCATCGCTGTTGTCGAACTCTTTCGCTTGTTCTACAAGCGCTTCATCGGTCATGCACCCAAACTGGTCGAACGAAACCAAACTCATCTTGTATCCCTCCAAGCATCATTGACGAATAGTTCAATTGTTTTTAATTATACAATAATTACCTGTCGCACGACAATGAAAATTGGCATGACCTCTTTTGTTGCATCCAACATGTATCTTTTCTATAAAAAAATCCACCATTCTTCCAAATGAAGAACGATGGATTGCTCATACGAATGGTTCATATCATGTATCTGAATTCTTTCGACGACGGATCGCTTCTAAACGTGCGACGACGTCTTCTGGTAAATCAATCTTCGAGCGCGGTTGAGCCGTCGTCTTCGCAGACGTCGTCTGTTGTTTGATGACAGCGACTGCCGCTTTCCACTCTCGCCGGAGCTCTTGCGCCGATATGCGGAGTGCGCCGAGCGTGAAGATGACCCATTGCTCCGTGTAGTCGTTCGTCGCTACCGTCAACTTGACTCGGATGTCCTGTAACCAATCAGCAGCTGTCTTTTCAATCCATTCATCTGCCGTTTCGTTCTCCCGTGTATAGACGATATCGATTCCGCTTTTTAGCATCCGAGACTCACGTCCTGGTTGCAGATAGGCATCGAAGACGATCGTAACGCTGAGACCTGTGACAGCTTGGTATTCCGCCATCGCATGAATCAGCCGTTCCCGTGCCAATTCAAAATCTTGCTCCCGCAACGTCCGAAATTCTGGCCATGCGCCAATGATATTATAGCCATCTACGATGAGACGATCATATTTCATCGCGCATACGGCTTTCTAGTCCGGTAGACTTCATATAGTAATAATGAAGCAGCAACCGATGCGTTGAGCGATGTGACATGTCCCGCCATCGGGAGGTGGACGAGGAAATCACATTTTTCACGGACAAGCCGGCTCATTCCTTTTCCTTCACTTCCAATGACGATTCCGAGTGGCATCGTCCCATCGAGCGTCCGGTAGTCATCACTTTCGCGCGCATCCGTTCCGACGAACCAGATGCCTTGTTTCTTTAGATCTTCCATCGTCCGCGCAAGGTTCGTCACGCGAACGACAGGAATATGTTCGATCGCGCCTGTTGATGCCTTTGCGACGACTTGCGTCAATCCGACTGATCGACGCTTCGGAATGATGATCCCGTGTGCCCCGACAGCATCTGCCGTCCGCAAGATTGATCCGAGATTATGTGGATCCTCCAGTTCATCGAGTAGGATCAAGAGCGGTGTTTCATCCTTTTGACGTGCCAGCTTGAAGATGTCTTCCATCTCGGCGTACTCGTACGCCGCTACCGCTGCGACGACACCTTGGTGATTTTCCGTTCCAGCTAAACCGGTTAACCGCGAACGCGGGACGAGCTGGATTTGAATGCCCGCTTCCTGCGCCATCGCATGGATGACGGCAAGTGGTCCTTTTTGTTGTCCTTCTTGCAAGAACAGCTTGTTCATCTCTCGTCCACTCCGTAATGCCTCTAGGACCGGATTACGACCTGACAAAAAATCTTGTCCTTCTTCGAGTGGCTCGATCACGACAGGCTGTTCCTTGACCGGAGCGGCTTTTCGTTTCTCTGGTGCTGGACGCTGTGCCTTCGTTTTTGGCTTCGCGCTTGTAGCCTTAGGATTCGTCTGTTTTTTCGGCTTCGAGTAATTCGAACGCTTGTCCGATGAGTTCTTCAAGGCGATCCCCTCCTTCTGAAAGATAAATATAACCGAGCAATGCTTCAAATGCTGTCGCGTAGCGATACGTATGGACGTCCGTGCTCTTCGGAACAGAACCGGATTTCGCGTTCTTTCCGCGCCGGACGACCGCTGCCTCTTCTTCCGTCAACGCATCCGTGTTCAACCAGTGTGTCACGACCGTCGCTTGTGCTTGTGCCCGAACGTACCGGACAGCTGCTTTATGCAACTCGCCCGGCTTCACGTAGCCTTGTTCGAGCAATCGCTCGCGCACACGAATCTCATAGACGACGTCGCCCATGTACGCTAATGCGAGTGCGTTCAGTTGTTTGTAGTTCTTCATCCGCGCTTCCACCGCATCCCTTGCGCTGTATCTTCGAGCAGAATGCCTTGGTCACGTAATTGGTCGCGAATTGCATCTGCTCGTGCAAAGTCACGATTTTGACGGGCTGTGTTCCGCTCTTCGATCAACTGTTCGACTTCTTCATCGAGTAAGCCTTTATCAACTGTCAACGTCACACCTAGGACGCCTGATAATTCCGAGAAGAGTGCGAGGAACTGTTCGAGCACCTGTTTCGATACATGCGCTTCTCCAAGGTATAGGTTGGCTTCTTTTGAGAGATCAAACAAATCCGTCACAGCGTTCGCTGTATTGAAATCATCATCCATCGATGTGATGAAGTGTTCCTTGATCGCCGCTAGACGATTCAACCACTTCTCGTCACCTGTTCCGAGATCGGCCGTCATCTCAAGACGGTGTTCGATGTTTGCGACCGACTCCCGAATCCGCGCGAGACCATTCGCTGCTTGATCGATCAGTTCACGACTATAGTTGATCGGGTGACGATACTGAACCGATAACATGAAGAACCGTAACACCATCGGATCGACCGCTTGGATCGCTTCATGGACTGTCAGGAAGTTACCGAGCGACTTCGACATCTTCTCGTTTTCGATGTTCAAGAACCCGTTATGCATCCAGTAGTTCGCGAACTTCTGCGAGTTGCACGCCTCAGACTGGGCGATCTCATTCTCATGGTGCGGGAATTTCAAGTCTTGTCCGCCAGCGTGGATATCAATCGTCTCCCCAAGGTATTTCTTCGCCATCGCCGAGCACTCGATGTGCCAGCCTGGTCGTCCTTCGCCCCATGGACTCGTCCATGCCGGCTCCCCTGGTTTTGCTGCTTTCCAGAGCACGAAATCAAGCGGATCTTCTTTTTTCTCTCCGACTTCGATTCGTGCACCTGCACGCAACTCGTCGATTGACTGTTGGCTTAATTGTCCGTAATCCTTGAAACTACGCGTCCGGAAGTAGACATCTCCGCTTGAAGCGTAGGCATTGCCTTTTGCAACGAGTACTTCGATGAATGCGATGATATCGTCCATCGTTTCCGTGACGAGTGGATGGATGTCCGCTTTTTGGACATTCAAGGCGCCCGTGTCCGCGTGATACGCCTCGATGAAACGTTTCGTCAACGCATGATAATCTTCTCCCAGTTCGTTCGCTGTCCGGATGATCTTATCGTCGACGTCCGTGAAGTTCGAGACGTATTTGACCTCATATCCGCGATATGTGAAGTAGCGACGGACCGTATCGAAGACGATGGCTGGACGTGCGTTGCCGATATGAATGTAGTTGTATACCGTCGGGCCACAGACATACATCTTGACCTTTCCTTCTTCTAATGGTTTAAATGGTTCCTTTTTTCCGGTCATGCTGTTGTACAGTTGAATCATGACGTCGCCCTCCTTTAATCCGTTCAATTTCTTGTTTTAATACTTCTAGTTCCATTTCAATCCGCTCTTGGCATTCGCTGACCGGATCCGGGAAACGATGATCAAGTGGTGCTTCGACCTTCATGCCGTCTTGAATGACGACACGTCCCGGAATGCCGACGACGGTCGCATTTGGAGGAACGTGTTTTAAGACGACAGAACTGGCACCGATTTTCGAGTATGCCCCGATCGTGATATCACCAAGGACACGGGCACCTGCTGAAACAAGTACGCCGTCTTCAATCGTCGGATGACGCTTTCCTGTTTCTTTCCCCGTTCCGCCGAGTGTCACGCCTTGAAACAACGTGACGTCATCACCAATGATCGTCGTCTCACCAATGACGACACCCATCCCGTGGTCGATAAAGAATCGGCGTCCGATCGTTGCTCCTGGATGAATCTCGATGCCTGTCAAAAAGCGACTGAATTGCGAAATCAATCGACCGAGCAAGCGAAACTTCGCGTTCCAGAGCCGATGGGCCAGGCGATGCATCCAAATCGCATGTAAGCCCGGGTATGTCAAAATGACTTCTAACGTGCTGCGGGCAGCTGGATCTTGCTCAAACACATTGCGGATATCTTCTCGCATCCGTGTCATATACGTTCTCCTCTCCATAAGAAAAAGCGCCTCCATGCATTGCTGCACAGAGACGCTAACGAAGCGCGGTCCCACTCTGTTTGGACGATTGACTCGTCCCTCTTGACGTCCGTTAACGCCGGAGATACGTCTGCGCCTACTCTCACGGATTTCGGGCAGCACTCAGAGGGGCATTTCATGATTCGCTTCTTCAAGCCCTCGCACCATTCGAGCTTGTCTCTGGAGAAGAAGACGCATCGTTACTTTCCTCGTCTACGCTTTCGTTATTCTGCTTCAAGCCGTGCAAGCACACGGTCTTTTCCTAGTAATTGAATCGTGTTCGGGAGTTCTGGACCATGCGTCTGTCCTGTCGTCGCGACACGAATTGGCATGAATAAGTTCTTTCCTTTTTGACCAGTCGCTTTTTGCGTCGCTTTGATCGATGCTTTAATCGCTTCTGGTGTCCACTCTTCGAGAGCACGTAACTGGTTCGCGAATTCTGCAAGTACAGTCGGAACCATCTCGCCACTCAAGACAGTGTTTGCCTCTTCATCATACACCACTTCGTCCTCAAAGAACATCTCTGAAAGCTTGACGATTTCCGCGCCATGCGTCATCTGTTCGCGGTATAACGCGACGAGATCACGTGCCCAAGCGAGCTCTTCTTCTGAAGGTGACGCTTCGACGCGACCTGCTTCTTGTAGGAACGGAAGACTGGCTTCGAATACTTCTTCGAACGATTGGTGTTTCATGTACTGGCTGTTGATCCAAGCCAATTTGTTTTGGTCAAAGACAGCCGGACTCTTCGAGAGACGATCCGCGTCAAAGATTTCGATGAACTCTTCTTTCGTGAAGATCTCTTGTTCGCCGACTGGTGACCAACCGAGAAGCGTGATGAAGTTGAGCATTGCTTCCGGGAGATAACCGAGCTCTTTATACTGCTCGATGTACTGAATGATCGAGTGATCACGTTTCGAGAGTTTCTTGTGTGATTCGTTGACGATCAATGTCATGTGACCGAACGTCGGGTATTCCCAACCGAACGCATCATAGATCATCATCTGTTTCGGTGTGTTCGAAATATGGTCATCTCCACGAAGAACATGGCTGATCGCCATCAAGTGATCGTCGATGACGACGGCAAAGTTGTACGTCGGAATGCCATCTTTTTTGACGATGACCCAGTCACCGAAGTCTTTTGATTCGAATGAGACGTCGTCTTTGACGATATCATTCCATGTATACGTGACATCTTCCGGTACACGAATCCGAATCGACGGCGTGCGACCTTCTGCTCGGAACGCTTCTTCTTGTTCTGCTGTCAGGTTACGGTGTGCCCCTGAATAACGTGGTGCTTCTCCACGTGCGATTTGTGCTTCGCGTTCTGCTTCGAGCTCTTCCGATGTCATGTAGCAACGGTAAGCGAGTCCCTTTTCAAGTAACTCGTCCGTGTACTTTTGATAGATATCGAGACGCTCCATTTGTGAATAAGGACCGTACTCGCCACCGCGATCTGGACCTTCGTCCCAATCGACACCGAGCCACTCGAGGTTCTTCATTTGACTCTCGACACCACCTGCGATGTTCCGCTTTTGGTCCGTATCCTCGATTCGTAATACCATCTTACCGCCTAAGTGGCGCGCAAACAGATAGTTAAATAATGCAGTCCGGGCATTCCCGATATGCAAGTGTCCTGTTGGACTTGGGGCATAACGTACTCGTACTTCTGCCATTGCCAATCACTCCTTCGACTAAAATTCGCTTATCTAGTATACCTTATTCTTCGATTCGTTTCAGTAGAATCACTGCTTGACAAGCGATTCCCTCTTCTCGTCCCGTAAAACCTAACCATTCCGTCGTCGTTGCCTTGACATTGATCTGTTCAATGTCCGCTTCGAGTAATTCCGCGATTCGCGCACGCATCGTGTCGATGTACGGACGAAGCTTTGGTGCCTGTGCGATGACTGTCGCATCTAGGTTGCCAAGCTCATACCCTTGTTGTTTAACGAGCGCGTAGACATGCTGCAGCAATTTTGCTGAATCGGCATCCTTGAATTCCGGATCCGTGTCCGGAAAATGTTTTCCGATATCTCCTGCTGCGATTGCACCAAGTGCCGCGTCGGCAATCGTATGTAACAAGACGTCTGCATCCGAATGACCGAGCAATCCTTTCGTGTGCGGAATCTCGATGCCGCCTAAAATCAATTTCCGATCCTCTGCAAAGGCATGTACATCAAAACCTTGTCCAATTCGAATCATCGTCATTTCCCTCGTTTCATTAGAATCGCTTCACCGAACCATAGATCGTCCGGTGTCGTCATCTTGATATTTTCGTAGTGACCGTGGACGATCGTTACTTTTCCTCCGTCCCATTCTATCAAACTTGCATCATCGGTTCCTAGGTATTTCGTTGCCGCTTTTTCATGAACCGTGCGAATCGTCGCAAGATCAAACGCTTGTGGTGTCTGGGCTGCCATCAGGCGTTCCCGCGGGACGGTCTCACTGATGTGATTTGCTTCGATCCGTTTGACGGTATCTTTGATCGGTACCGCGAGAATCGCTGCCTGATCTTGGACTGCTGCTTGGACAACCGCCTGAATCGCTGCTTGTGAAATGAACGGTCGGGCACCATCATGGATCAGAACGATTCCTTCGCCTTCTAACGCCTCAAGACCACGAAGCACACTTTCCTGACGTTCGGCACCACCCGTGACAAGTCTAATCGATGTCTTATAAGACGCGATAAGACTTGTAAACCATTCCTGTTCTAGTGGATTGATCGCAAGGATGATTTCCGTACATGCCGGATCTGCCTCGAAGACATCCAGTGTCCAAGCGATGATTGGACGGTCTCTTAGTTCAAGCATCAATTTATTACGATCTGCGCCCATCCGCTTACCGGCACCGGCAGCGGGGATGACGACGCGATATGTGGCCGTAGACATCTCATTCCCTCTTTTCTATCTCACTGATCATCGTGATCCATTCCATCACACCGAAAACGGACTCGATCATGAAATCGAATCCGTTGCGGGGTCTATCCGAATGCCTCTCGATGTCTCTCTAGGCATAGTGTCTCATTTTTCTTGTGGTTTCGCAAAAATCATTCGTCCAGCTGACGTCTGCAAGACACTCGTGACGACGACGCCAATCGTTTTCGAAATGAGGTGTTTTCCGCCTTCGACGACGACCATCGTCCCATCTTCGAGATAGGCAATGCCCTGTTTTTGTTCTTTTCCTTCCTTGATGACAAGAACGGTCATCTCTTCTCCTGGAATGACGACTTGTTTGACGGCATTCGCCAGGTCATTGATGTTAAGAACAGGAACATGTCGGACTTCACAGACTTTGTTCAAGTTATAGTCGTTCGTGACGACGATCCCTTTGATGAGTTCCGCGAGTTTAATCAGTTTGATGTCTACTTCCGGTACATCCTCGAAGTCGCCATCGTAAATTTCGACCTCAACACCGGGAATCTCTTGTAACTCTTTTAAGACATCGAGTCCACGACGTCCACGGTTTCGTTTCAACGTGTCCGAAGAATCGGCGATGTACTGCAACTCCCCAATGACGAATTGCGGAACGATCAGCTTTCCTTCGACGAAACCGGTCTTCGTGATATCCGTGATCCGCCCGTCGATGATGACGCTCGTATCGAGTACCTTACTGTTTGACTTAACTGGGGCGACGACTTCAGGTGCCGTCTTTTTCTCACTTTGGTTGCTACGTAAGAAGATTTTCGTCAATTCATGACGTTTACGATACCCGACTGTAAAGCCGAGATATCCGAATAACGCGGTCACGAAGATCGTTAAGACGTTACTGAGGACAGGAATACCTACCAAATCAATCAATGTACTGACGAGGAAAGCCAGTACCAACCCAATCAACAAACCAAATGTTCCAAAAAAGAGATCTGCCACTGGGGCTTTGACGAGCCGTTCTTCTAAAAATCGGAGAAGTCGAATTACCGAATCCGTAATGAATAATCCAATTAATAAGAATATGAGTGCACCAATCGTTCCAGTTACGTATTCGCTCATCAACCACGCGGGGAATGTCGTATTCGTTGCCGTTTCAATTAATTGGAAGAACTGAGGAAGCAACAAGATCCCGAGGGCAAGTCCGAGTAATGCAAAAAATACCCGAATGACGATTTTCAATCTTCTCACCTCCTTTGCTTATTTTAAGTTCATTGTAACATGTACTGATTTGAACTACCTACGCCGGAAGGAGGGGAAACTGTTTACATATCCATTACAGTTCCCCCATTTTTTGCGTCATTCCAGCTTAAAACGGAATCGTTTCACGTAATGCTTCATCCACACTCTCGACACCGACGACCGTAATCCCGTCCGGATACGTCCAACCACCCAAGTTGTTTTTCGGAATGATCGCCCGCGTGAAACCGAGTTTAGCTGCTTCTGCTACACGTTGTTCAATCCGCGATACACGACGAACTTCTCCCGTCAACCCGACTTCACCAATCACGACATCGGTCGGACGCGTCGGCTTGTCACGGAAACTAGAGGCAATGGCAACACAAACCGCTAAGTCAATCGCAGGTTCATCAAGCTTCACACCACCGGCTGCCTTGAGGTACGCATCTTGTGTCTGAAGGAGAAGACCCGATCGTTTCTCAAGGACGGCCATCAATAACGCTACTTTATTTTGATCGATTCCGGTCGCCATCCGTCTAGGATTGCCGAATGACGTCGGTGAAATCAACGCTTGCAGTTCGACGAGGACGGTCCGTGTCCCTTCCATGGAAGCGACGATCGTCGAACCGGATACACCGGACGTCCGCTCCTCGAGGAAAATTTCTGACGGATTCAAGACCTCTTCAAGACCAGACTCCCGCATCTCAAAAATTCCGATCTCATTCGTTGAACCAAATCGGTTTTTGACAGCACGCAGAATCCGGAACGTATGGTGACGTTCGCCTTCGAAATACAAGACAGCATCCACCATGTGCTCAAGTAACCGTGGTCCAGCAATCGAACCCTGTTTCGTGACGTGACCGACGATGAAGATCGCGATCCCGCGACTCTTCGCAATTTTCATCAGCATCGCCGTACATTCCCGTACCTGTGTCACGCTGCCGGGTGCAGACTGGATTTCATCAATGTAGACGGTTTGAATCGAGTCGATGATTAAAAAACGTGGCTGTTCTTCATCGACGACACGTTCAATCATGTTCATATCCGTCTCACTAAGGACGAACAAATCCTGAGTCGGTAAGCCAAGCCGTTCCGCGCGCAATTTAGTTTGTTTGAGCGATTCTTCTCCTGAGATGTAGAGCACTTTTTCGCCACGTTGGGCAAGACGTGCGCTCGTCTGCAGTAAGATCGTCGACTTCCCGATCCCCGGATCTCCTCCAACTAGCACCATCGAACCTGGAACGATACCACCTCCGAGAACACGGTCGAATTCACCACTTCCGGTAAAGACGCGACTCTCTTCTTGCGAAACGATATTCGCGAGGCGCTCTGGCTTTAATTGTTTTGTCGTCGTATGAACGAAAGCGGCACCGCGCCGTCCTTTTTTTTCTTCGACGACTTCTTCGACCATCGTGTTCCATTCCCCGCATCCTGAACAACGTCCCATCCATTTCGGTGATTCGGTCCCACAGCTTTGACAAACGAATTTTGTTTTTAACTTAGCCAATCGATTCATCCTTTCTGTTTCAAAAAAAGAACCAGCTTCGCTCAGAAAGTGAGAAAGCTGGCCCTGTGCTCAGTGCTTATTCCGTTGCGGCAGAACTCACGTGATTCCGGCGAACGATGAATTCGTTCTCTTCGACATCAAGCGCAACACGTTCTCCTTTTTGGATATCGCCTGCGAGCAATGCTTCTGACAACCGGTCTTCCGCTTCCCGTTGAAGGGCACGACGGATTGGACGTGCGCCGTACTCTGGATCGTATCCGATATCGGCAATCTTCGAGAGGGCAGCTGGTGTCAATTCGAAATGAATTTCCTGTTCAGCCAAACGTTTTTCAAGGGTTTTCGCCATCAACTTCACGATCTCTTCGATGTGTTGTTTCTCGAGTGAGTGGAAGACGATCGTTTCATCAATCCGGTTCAAGAACTCTGGACGGAACGCCCGTTTGAGTTCTTCCATGACTTTATCTTTCATGTCTTTGTATTCGCGATCCGTATCTTCAGAAACAGCGAAGCCGACATATTTATTACGTTTAAGAGCACTTGCACCGACGTTCGATGTCATGACGATGATCGTGTTACGGAAATCAACCGTCCGACCTTTCGAGTCTGTTAGGCGTCCATCATCAAGTACTTGCAAGAGAATGTTGAAGACTTCCGGGTGCGCCTTCTCGATTTCATCAAGTAAGATGACTGAGTATGGTTTCCGGCGAACTTTTTCCGTTAATTGACCGCCTTCTTCGTAACCGACATAGCCTGGAGGTGAACCGACGAGACGACTCGTTGCATGTTTCTCCATGTACTCTGACATGTCGATCCGGATGATTGCATCCTCATCACCGAACATTGCTTCGGCAACCGCACGTGCGAGTTCTGTTTTACCAACCCCAGTAGGACCGAGGAAGATGAACGAACCGATCGGACGTTTTGGATCTTTCAGTCCAGCACGTGCGCGACGGATCGCTTTTGAAATCGATTTAACGGCTTCATTTTGACCGATGACACGATCGTGAAGGATTTCTTCGAGGCGAAGGAGACGATCCGTCTCTTCTTCCGCGATCTTCGTGACCGGTACACCTGTCCAGTTGGCAACAACTTGTGCGATGTCATCTTTTGTGACTTCAAGTTTTTCGTTGCCTTGTTTATTCTGCCATTCCTCTTTCAAACGCTCAAGCTCATCGCGTAATTTTTGTTCCGTGTCGCGGAGGCTTGCTGCTTTTTCGAACTCTTGACTTTGGACAGCTTCATCCTTGTCCTTACGGATACCCTCGAGTTTTGCTTCAACTTCTTTTAAGTTCGGTGGTGCTGTGTATGAACGCAACCGAACTTTCGATGCCGCTTCATCGATCAAATCGATCGCTTTATCCGGAAGGAAACGATCCGAAATGTATCGATCCGACAAGGTGACGGCTTCTTGAATCGCTTCGTCTGTGATCGTCACACGGTGGTGTGCTTCATAACGATCGCGAAGACCAAATAGGATTTGTGTTGCTTCATCCGTTGTTGGCTCTGCGACTTGAATCGGTTGGAAACGACGTTCGAGTGCCGCATCTTTTTCGATGTATTTCCGGTACTCATCAAGAGTCGTTGCTCCGATACACTGGAGTTCGCCTCGTGCGAGCGATGGTTTAAGGATGTTCGATGCATCGATCGCACCTTCTGCTCCACCCGCTCCAATCAATGTATGCAACTCATCGATAAAGAGAATGATGTTACCAGCTTGACGAATCTCATCCATGACCTTTTTCAAACGATCTTCGAATTCACCACGGTATTTCGTGCCGGCGACGAGTGTTCCCATATCGAGTACCATGACGCGTTTATTGCGTAAGGTCTCCGGTACTTCATTGTTGATGATTTGTTGAGCGAGACCTTCGACGACAGCCGTTTTACCGACCCCTGGTTCCCCGATCAAGACTGGGTTATTCTTCGTCCGGCGGCTCAAGACTTCGATGACGCGTTGAATCTCTTTCGCGCGACCAATGACGGGATCAAGACGTGTTTCACGCGCTTGTTGAGTCAAATCACGAGCAAGGCCATCAAGTGTTGGTGTTGCGACACCTGAACCTGCTTGCGACGCGTTTGCTGTCGTTTCGCTGTTCCCAAGCAACTGGAGTACTTGCTGACGGGCTTTTGAAAGACTGATGCCTAAGTTATTTAAGACACGAGCAGCAACGCCCTCTCCTTCTCGGATCAATCCGAGTAAGAGGTGTTCTGTTCCAACGTAAGAGTGACCTAGTTTACGTGCCTCATCCATTGATAATTCGATGACTTTTTTCGCACGTGGTGTATAGTGAATCGTCGTTGCACCATCTTGTCCGCGACCGATCAACGCTTCGACTTCCATCTGAATTTTATCTGAACTGAGACCGAGTGCTGTTAAGGCTTTCGCAGCGATTCCGTCTCCTTCACGTACAAGTCCGAGTAAAATGTGTTCTGTTCCGATATTGTGGTGCCCCAACCGTACTGCTTCTTCTTGAGCAAGTGCCAATACACGTTGTGCACGTTCTGTGAATCGTCCAAACATCATTATGCAAAACCTCCTTGTGTGTGATCCCTGTTTGTCTGTTCGGTTAACATCGTCCGGATTCGTTTCGCCCGTTCGATGTCCCGTTCTCTAGATGTTAATTGTTTCCCGAAATGCTTTTGTAAAAAACCTGTTTGTAATGAAACGAGCAGTTGATGAAAAAGATTTGGAGGAAGATTGACCTCTAGTCCCAGACTGTCCGCTAAGCGAACATCCGATAACCGTTCCGTTGCTTCCCGCGCTGTAATCAGTCGAGCTGATGTCAGGACACCGTAGGAACGATATAGTCTATCCTCTAGTTCTTCTTGATACATCTCCAATAATCCTTTTCGTGCTGCCTGTTCTGCTTCAATTAATGCTTCGACGGCAAATTGATAGTCCGTGATCAGCATATCCTCACTTGCCCCAAGCGTCCGTTGGTTCGAAAGTTGGAACATGCGACCAGAGGCATCGCTTCCCTCGCCGTAACGCCCACGAATCGCGAATCCGAGTTGTCGTAAGTGTTTGATATAGCCTTGAATCTGATTCGTCAGGACCAATCCCGGTAAGTGCAACATCACGGAAGCACGAAGACCAGTTCCGACGTTACTCGGACATGTTGTTAAATATCCAAGCGTATCATCAAAAGCAATTTTAAATCGTTCACTGATCAAGCGATCGACTTGTTTTGCAATCCGAAACGCTTCTTCAAGCTGGAGCCCAGGTAATAACGTCTGGATTCGAAAATGATCCTCTTCGTTTACCATGACACTGATCTGCTCATCCTCACTAATGAAGAGTCCCGTCCGTGGATGACTGGCTAACGCTGGACTGATCAGATGCTTTTCTACTAAAGCGGTTCGCGTCAGAACATCTGCTTGATCGACGCGACCAAACCGGAACCCTTTCATCCCGTTTAGTTGGCGTTCGGTCTCTTCAATGAGCGCATTGGCTTGTGCTTCTGACAACATCGTTGAGAACGGATAACGTGTCGTATTACGCGCCAATCGGATCCGCGTCGAAACGACGATGTCGTCAAAGGGAGAAGATTGATTCATCGATTCGCTTAAAGGGTGTTGGAGCAACTCTTCAAACATGACGCAAATCCTCCTCGACACTCTCAATCTGTTGTTTTATGATTTCTGCTTCTTCATAATCTTCTGCTAAGATTTTGCGGTTAAGTTGCTCTTTGAGTCGACTGAGTTGCTGGTTCAATCGTTTTTCAAGGGTTTCCTCATCAGGTCGCGAGCCATAATGTTGCGTATGACCGTGTTGGAACTGACGAACCATACCGTCGACTTCGTCTTTGAAAAATGAATAACAAGTCGGGCAACCGACTTTACGAAGATGAAGCAATTGTTGACGGGTCATACCGCAAGACGGACATGCCGTCCCTTGGTATTCACGTGCTAACTCCCGCACACAAACCGAGCATAAGAACTTCTCATCGGTTTCCGATTCTTGTGGAAGTTTGACACGGACGATTGCTTCTCGTTCGCCACATCGTTGACAACGCATCATGCATTCCTCCAATGTCCGACGACTAGAGTCGCTTCATGGTTTGAAGAAGCGTCCGCATCAAGTGGGCACGCATCCGGTGTTGATCTTCGACCGCCATTGGCAAACTCTCTTTTTGCAACAGCGATTGAATCAAAATAGCTTCCCGCCGCGTCAGTAATTGTTCGTTCATCAAACGAATCAAATAATCTTCTGCAGCTTGTTCCGTCAAATGATCACCGATCCATGAACTGACTTCGTCTAATAGATCGTGACTATCGAGCACAACGATTTTTTGAATCCGAATGTATCCACCGCCGCCCCGCTTACTTTCAACAAAATAACCCTTTTCGACCGTAAAACGAGTATTAATGACGTAATTGATTTGTGATGGAACACAGTCAAAACGTTGTGCAATTTCTTGACGTTTGATTTCAATCGTCTTTTCGTCGTGTAAAATTTGCTTTAAATAGGCTTCGATGATATCTGTGATGTTTTGCATTGGCACCACCTCTCTGACCATCTTTGACTATTGTTTGATTTAATAGTAATCATCTAAAAAAAGAAATGCAACTGATAAGGCTTTTTAGAAAACACAAAAAAACCGACCTGCAATCTGCAGATCGGTCAAATGCCTGGCAACGTCCTATCCTCACAGGGGGAAGCCCCCAACTACTTTCGGCGTTCAAGTGCTTAACTTCCGTGTTCGGCATGGGAACGGGTGTGACCACTTGGCTATCGCCACCAGACATTTATTATCTTAACATTATGTTCACATAACGTCAAGACTTTTTTCGCTTTTTTTTGAAAGGCTCGCGCCCTCAAAACTGAA
>NZ_DJTL01000023.1:0-1553 GCF_002439205.1 Exiguobacterium sp. UBA6309
CTGACTTTTGAGTCAGCCCCTTCTTCATCATTCAGCGAGACCGACACTCGACTTGATGTGATCTTCTGTTTCGATCGCCTGTAAGAGGAAATGCGCCACGTCTGCACGATTGATTTGTTTCGCATCTTCCGGTACACCTGTATCCGCTTGACGATAAAGTCCCGTCAACGGACCGTTCAGTAAGCGAAGTGGTCGTGCTACCGTATAGTCAAGATCCGCCTGTTGCAGGAGTGCAATCGCTTGACGGTGATCTTTTAATGGGTTCTTCAGAATGCGTTGGGCAAGCATCCCTTGCACGCCAGGCAACTCATCATCGACACCGGCAGAGGCGACATAACCAATCCGCTCTACTCCTTGTTTTTTCATCGCTGTCACGATTCGAACGAGACTTCGTTCTAAAAAGCCACTGTAAGCAAGACTCTCCGTACCGAGTGCTGTCAGGACAGCCTCTTGCCCGGCAATTGCAGCCGTCACCGCTTCTTGATCGAGCACGTCGCCCTTAACGACATGTAACCTTTCGTCACGTAGTGTCAGTTTTTCCGGACTACGGACGAATGCCGTGACCTCATGGCCGTGATCAATCGCCTGCTTGACCAGTTCTTGCCCCGTTTGACCCGTCGCTCCAAAAATAATCAGTTTCATACAAAACATCCTTTCTCTTTCAAGATCCACTGATTCCATCATACCCTTACCACTTGAAAGTGAATCGTCTCACCTTGTCTTTATTTTCAGAAAATTGTTTTTATTTGTTAAGCGTGTATGCTAAAATCTTCCTAAGTACATATGGATATTTTTTCCTTAAAAACAGGAAGGAGGATCGCTTGTGTTACGGCAACGCTTTATCATGTCGCTCGGTGTCATTTTGATTGGTCTGTTCTTGTTTCAAACTACCGCGACGTATATTTACACGCATTACATCATGCCGGATCCTTTTAAAAAGCCTTCGATTGCAGAAACTGAAGCGAATGGCGAAATTAGTTTTAAAAACGGTCACTCACCTACTAACACAAAAGGCAAGATGCCTTTTGAACCGATCGATCCACGACCTGGTCCGAAAGAGCTCTGGAAATCCCTTAAAGCGGATGCCTCTGACTCTCCCTTTTCTTATCTACAATATGTCATTTTAATCAGCTTATTTAGTTTCATGGTCTGGAAACTCGTTCAGTCGCGTCGCGTGAAAAAACGGCGCAGGTCTACAGGAGACGTAACGGATGACGTTCCATTCGCTCAATCAATCTTTCATCCTGCTTCTTTAAGAAAATCATCTTATCTGTATGCATCGTATTCGTCTTCACGTGTCCGTGATCTCGTCATCCGTTTTGAGCAACACTTACCGCGCAGTCAGCAACGTCGTCCGAACGAAACGCTTGAAGACTGGTTACGTCGGATTGAGGTCCCTGTCGATTTTCAGTTGTATCGGAATATCCGCTACGGTGACATGTCGGAAACGATCATCACGGACGATGAGATTCTACGCTTCGAACAACAACTAGCACGCTACTCAACCATTTGACCTTGGAGGGATTTCCTATGAAACTACAACAATTAAAAGA
>NZ_DJTL01000023.1:1762-4445 GCF_002439205.1 Exiguobacterium sp. UBA6309
AACTACAACAATTAAAAGACCAACTCAATTCCATCTATCTCGGTAAACCAGACGTCATCGACCTCTGTCTGACGGCACTCACCGCAGAAGGACATATTCTACTAGAAGACGTACCGGGAACAGGGAAAACGATGCTCGCCAAGGCGCTCGCTCAGAGCTTTGAGAGTGCCTTCTCGCGGATCCAGTTCACAGCGGATTTGCTTCCGTCCGATGTCATCGGTTCAGACTTCTTCAATTTAAAGACACAGGAGTTCGAGAATAAACGCGGTCCACTGTTCGCGAACGTCGTCTTGATCGATGAGATTAACCGTGCCGTTCCACGGACACAATCGGCATTACTTGAAGCAATGGAAGAGCGTCAGGTCTCGATTGGTGGAACGACCTATCAGATGCCAGCCCCATTCTTCGTCATCGCGACACAAAACCCGATTGAATCGGCAGGAACCTTCCCACTACCGGACGCCCAACTCGACCGGTTCATGGTCGCGATCGAAGTCGGTTACCCGGATTTCGAGAACGAACGTCGCTTATTATCTGAGATTCTGACTAACGTCCGTCGGTCAGCCGTCGGCATCGCGTCAGGTGGCGACTTGATTTCCTGGCAGGAAGAGGCGCGCCGCGTCCATGCATCGCAAGACGTGCTTGATTATCTATTACACATCGTTCAAGCGACACGAAACCATGAACTCATTGAAGTCGGGGTCAGTCCGCGTGGAGCGATTGCATTACTTCGCGCTTCACAAAGCTATGCGTTTTTGAATCAGCGCGACTTCATCATTCCGGAAGACATTAAATATCTTGCAAAACACGTCTTGTCGCACCGCCTGACATTGACACTCGAAGGTGGAATCAAGACGACGAAAGCGGCTGTCTTGACGCATATTCTGGACGACGTGCCGGTTCCGGTCGAAATGGGGTGACGAATCATGCAGATTGAACGTTCCGTCCCGTTTTGGCTTGAACGCCGACTTTTTCCACTGTACGTCACGATGACGTTCATCTTCCTCTTCATTCCGCGCCTTTCCGTCCTCGGTTTTCTGTTCGCAGCTTTGGCGACAATTCATTTTGTAGTCGGTCGAACAGAAAAGCAGCTCCGACGGGACGTCGCCATCGAATGGAAACACTATGAATCATTGATGTTCAACCAGGAGAAGACGTCGCTCCATTTGCAAGTCTTCGGCGTCGAATCCTTGAGTCAGCTTGGGCTCGAAGCGACACTTCGTTTGCACACGGATGGCGGAGTCATCTTCCCGGAGATGGATCCACTACATCCGGCGACGTTTCATGCAGTGATTGACTCTGAAGACGCAGTGACGATCCCGATTCAGACGGTTCGCCGCGGACCAGCCGAGTTCGATGAGATCATCTTAACGATTCGCCTGCCTTGGAAGATGGGCGTCTATCTCTTTACGTTCGATACGTATCCGTCGTTTACAGTCTTGCCGTCCTTGACAGCGCAAGCGACGCCGCTTCTTTTACAACGTTTACGGATTGGCGACCGACCAGACCGCTACTCACCGCTCAAGAACAAACTGGTTCAGCTTGGTGCAAAACCTTATACGGCGGAACCGTCAAAAGAGATCGATTGGTATGCGACGGCGAAGACCGGTCGCTTGCAGGCAAAAGTATTCGAAACGAGCAATCAAGATACGTTTACGATTGCCTTGAACTTATCTGCCCCGAGCGGTTACGGACTCCACCAACAATTTGAGACGTTCATCGAACAATCGGCATTCCTGATCAGTGAATTAATCAAGGAGGGCTGTAAGATTGAACTGTTCTTGAATCGACTCGACGGAGCAAACCGAATGACGCATCTTTCGCTACAAGAAGGCCAACCACAATTAAAGCATGTCTTGATGACCCTTTCGACGGTCTCGACGCGTGATTCGTTCATCGCGACACAACAGTTCGAACGCTATGTACTGCGCCGGAAACATATGAACAGTCAGTTGATCCAAATTGGCAATGACCGGATCCTCGCCATCGGCTGAGGATCCAAAGAAAGGAGTTTTTCGCCTCATGGTGTTTATCGCCCGAAAATCAATTCAGCTTATCGTGGCATTTTTTGTCTTGATTGCGATCAGCGCCCTTCCGGCGCTTGTCGCGCAAATGAAATTCAACCCAGCAAGCTACTGGGAAGGTCTGAAGCAACAATTTGCTCAATTAACGAAACTTGATGAGATTACCTATTTCAACGTAACCGCTCAAAAGGAATTCTTGTTGCTTCCTACCATCAGTCCATTCATTAAAGAGACGTTGA
The DNA here is from genome assembly GCF_002439205.1 of Exiguobacterium sp. UBA6309. Taxonomy (NCBI): domain Bacteria; kingdom Bacillati; phylum Bacillota; class Bacilli; order Caryophanales; genus Exiguobacterium; species Exiguobacterium sp. UBA6309. The sequence goes on from NZ_DJTL01000023.1 coordinate 4,026, forward strand.
TCATCTTTACGACAGCTATGCTGGTCTCCGCTGTGTGTGCGATTTTTTATGCTTATTTGTTTTATCGGAGTGGTCGCAAAACACGCATGATGCTGAAACAAACGACTCGGACGCTTGAGATGGTTCCGGATCTGTTCTGGATCATTCTTTCGCAATTCCTTGTCCTCTATCTGTTTAAAACGACCGGGTATGACAAAATCGAAATTGCGGGATCCTATGCTGAGTACATTCGTTTTTTACCGATTCTTACGCTAACGTTGACAACACTATTCTTCTTCATCAAATGGTTAACGACGCAAGTACTCGAACAGGAAGCTGCTCCTTTCCTTGAACTCGCACGGGCTAAAGGCATTCGTCCTGCGGCTCTTTTCTGGAAACATTTGATTCCGACAATGATCTATCGGTTTTATCTGTTTTTCC
>NZ_DJTL01000023.1:4629-7197 GCF_002439205.1 Exiguobacterium sp. UBA6309
ATCGGTTTTATCTGTTTTTCCGAGCGAACATCATTACGGTCTTATCGAGTCTCGTGATCATTGAATACACGTTCGAAGTGCAAGGTATGTTCCGGTTCGTCTTTTATAATGGACAAATGCCGATTTTGATGGTCATCTTGTTCTTAATCTATCTGCCGATTTTCATCATTGATTTGTTGGCAGAATGGCTTATTCCTAACGCCTGGAAAGGGGGGATTTGATGCGTCGTACTTTGATGCGAGATCCTGTCTTCTGGTTATGTTTATTTTTACTCACTGGTTTACTGCTCCTTAGTTTTGGAAATACGATCTTCCGTGATGGTCAAGTCGATCAAATCTCGAACCGGTATGCTGAAGACGGTACGTTCCTTGCGACGTCACCACTAAAACCGTCAAGTGATCAATGGCTCGGTACAGACCGCTCTGGCTATGACCTCTTTCAATTGATGATTGAAGGATTTAAATGGACAGCCGGTATTTGTATGATTGTTGCGCTCGGTCGAATGTTTCTTTCGCTAGTGATTGCGATTCCGCTAGCTTTTAGAAGTGCTCGCGTCAATCGATACTTAAAACTTATTCTTGATGGATTTTTAGTTTTACCGCTCTCTCTTGTCGCGTTGCTCATTTTGCTTCCATCACTTACGTTCTTTGATTCGACTGCTATCCCACCGTTGTTCGACCGTGTATCGTTCGAGTTGATCGTCTTGATTTTGCTTGGTCTCCCCTCTTTATCGCTTTATCTGATTGCTGAGACCCGTCAGTTACTTAGTCAAGAGTTCATGATTGTCGCCCAAACGCTTGGTGGCAGTCCGTGGCATCGGTTCAGACGCCACATTTGGCCACATCTTGTTCCAACGTTGACAATCGTTTTTATGCAACAGTTCATCCAAACGTTGATGTTACTCGTTCACTTATCACTTTTCAAAATTTTCTTCGCTGGAACGGTTAATTTATATGTAGGAACTGCCCCAACGATTTTTGAGTGGTCCTCGATGTTCGGTTATTACTATAACCAGTTTTCAGCGACGTCTTGGCTCAATCATATGTTCCTTGTTCCACTGATTGGGCTAGCATTAGTCGTCTTTTTCAGCAATCTATTCATGAGTCGACTCGAACGGGCTTTCCGCTTCCGCCAGCAACTAAAACCAATCAAGCTATCGGCATCTCGTGCTCAAGACGAAGCCGCTGCGACGTCGATGGTCGATCCCTTTACACTCGTTGCCCGGAACTCCCGTCACGATTCTGATTGACAATCCATTTTTTTCCTCTTACACTAGAAAAAAACATGAAATGAGGGCGTCCAATGTAAGTCATTCTGAATTCTCACTCCTAACTAAATACGTACGATATGGAGGTCCTTCAGAATGAACCGGTTTACGCTTTTATTGGTCAGTCAATGGATTGCGAATGCGGGAGATGCGCTCTATATCGTCTCCCTGATCGCGATGATCTATCAAACGACAGGGCAAGCGAGTCTCGCTGCCCTGTTTCCTGTTCTCGTCACAGCAGGCATGACAGGAAGCGGCTTCTTATTCGCCCAAGTCGCTCAACGTGTTCCCCATGCCTCGTTGTTGTTCGGCAGTCAACTCCTCAAGACGATTCTCTTAGGCATCATCTGGGGGCTTGATTTACCACTGCCACTTATCCTCGCACTCGTTGGATGTATCGCTTTCTTCGACGGATTTGCTCGTCCGATCGAAAGTGCCTTCATCCCTCGACTGTGTCAGGATGTCCAAAAGGCTAACAGTCTCGTACAAGGTACGAATCAAGTGATTCAGCTCATCATGTGGCCGCTCGGCGCCATTCTGGTCAGCTGGTTATCGCCGCTTTCCGTCTTGTCCGTCTCGGCCGGTCTGTTTTTAGGTGCGAGTCTCATCAGCTATCTGTTCTATCGAAGCGTTCGCTCTCTACCCGACCCTTCGATGGAAGGGGAAGACGTTTCCTTCCGGTCGAGTATTCGCTACACGCGAGCGCATCCATTCGCGAAAGCCAACACGTATCTCGTCGGAATCGATGCGTTCGTCAGTACGGCTTGGATTTCTGCTCTGTTTCTCGTCTATATCGATACACATTTCCAGCTATCGGAACGCTGGTGGGGCATTCTAAATGCCTTCTATCTGCTGAGCATGATCGCCGGTAGTTACATGATGTTACGTCGTCGTGGAACGCGTTCGTTGCTTTATCGCAGCATCGGCTTTTCGATTGTTGCGACCTTCTTGTTTGCTTTCGCTCCAATCGTCACACTTGCCGTGATCGCTTGTCTGATCCAAGGGTTTGCGAGTCAAGTCCGGGCGATTGAGCTGAATACGTTGTTGCAAAAGACGACACCACTCGAACGGTTACCGTATGTCTATAGCGTGCAACAAACCGTTTATGCACTCTGTTTCTGCCTCGGCAGTCTATTGTTCGGATGGCTTGCCGATATGTTTGCGATCGAGCTTGTCTATGCGCTCGCAGGAGCCCTCTCTTTGTTGATGTGGCAACCGGCTCGCCAGCTATTGGCACATTCCTCTCAGGAGCAACGACACGTGTCGTAATAAATGACAGTCAAAAGAGGCTGACTCAAAAA
>NZ_DJTL01000007.1:0-6773 GCF_002439205.1 Exiguobacterium sp. UBA6309
GAGTGGCGTGTGACGCGTCATTTTTACGAGAAAAGGGTGGCAGATCATCATTCTGCCACCCTTTTCTTTGTAGAGACCAACTTTTGAGTCAGCTCTTTTTTTCATTGACGAAATTCCAATGAGATCCCGTCCGCAATCTGTGAGGACTGTTTTAACAACTCCCGCTTGACTGGGTCAATCCAGTAATACTGAACACGTTCACCAAACCTAACGTGGACGCAAAGTGTCTCTACGTGTTCGCTTGATTCGGTCGTCAATCGATCGTGCCGCAAGGGTCGCACCTGAATCGGTACCGCAAGTCCTGAAACGGCACTAAAGCCACTAAACGAAAACGTCGAATCAACGGTTAGTGGTAATGCTCGCAATAACAATTCGATTGAAAACAGATCAACACTTTCGGTATGAATCGGTAGGACAGACTGCTCATTGCCTCGCGTAATTACGACTGCATCCGCTCGATACAACGCATGCACGGTTTGGACGCCATCTTGGTACTCGACGAATTCGAGTGGCGTATAGTCTTCTGCATCAATCGTCAGGCGGATCGTTCGATTGCCGATTTTTTCTGACACCAATTTTTGCTCCCGTACTAGGATGGATTGATGTGATATCTTTTCTAACCGAATCGTTTCGTAAGTCTGTCCAATCTGAACCGCTTCTCCTTTTTCTATTCAGTAGACCTGTTTTTCGTCTTGTTCCTCGATGAGGGGATAGGTCATCCCTTTTATATTCATATCTCATTCTCCCTTCCTAAGATTCCGTTGACAGCCAACCGATGAACTGCTGCTTTTCAGACTTGCTCCGGCGTTTTCGCTGTCGTATCAATCGGACAGACCAGAAACTGTTTATACCATTTCTCTTCAAGTGCCCAGAGCGGTTGATGTTGTTCAAAGGATTGGCGAGTTCTTGTTTGATAGGCTAAAGACTAGAACGCGTTCCAGGGCAACAAAAAATCTTGAATGAAAGGCTCATTCAAGATTTTCTATTCATACCAATTTCTTCAGATGGAAACGTGATGCGTTATTGCTTGCTGTTTTTCGACATACTCAATCAAAATCGGCTGTTCCGGTGGATTGAGGTTTTCTGGTAGCTTATCCATAGCGAAAAAGCGTAATTCTGCGACTTCTGACGGATCCAGAACGATTTCACCCGTATACGCCGTACACAGAAATGCCGTGATCACATTATAGACTTCATCCCCGTGCGGATACTTATAGTAAAACGCATCACCCGAATAGACGTTCAATAATTCGAGCTGTTCTGCTTCAAGACCGGTTTCTTCCCTTAATTCTCGTTTTGCTGTCTCTACGAGCGTCTCCCCGATCTCAAGCGCTCCACCAGCGAGTCCCCAGCAACCGTTATCTTGCCGAAGTTGTAATAAGACTTCTTGTTTATCGTTGACGACGATGACACACGCTCCTGCCATGACGAGCGGTCGTGTGCCGACGAGTTTTCGTAATTCTGTAATGTATCCCATGTCATTCAGTCCTTTTCCATTTAAATCACTCTCGTTCGGACGCGCATCCGTTTGAGCCCCGTCAATAGGAGACACAACAAGATGATGTCCGAAACGAACAGTACGAACGTATGTATCGTAAAGAGGGAACGGAAATCGATTACGGCAACATTCTGCTGCACCTCAATCCAACTACTTAGTATGATTCCACTGATTGCAAATAAGATGAGTACGCCGACCTGTCGACGTGTCAGCGAGACATACGTCAAAACGCGCATGCCTTCACGGATCACGAATGGTAGGAGAACGAGGAGTGCTGCGACCGGTAAGATGACCGGGTCACCGCCTTGCTGAATCGGCATTGAGCGGGTCAAATAGCCAAACAGAAAAAAGAAACCACATACGAACAACAATAATCCGAACGCGATACTCGCATTCACCGCTTTGTTCATCTTACTTCCCTCACTTTTTAGAATAATGAATTATGAAGAAACGGTACTTTGATGCCATACGCCCGCTGCGTCAAGCCGGACTCGATGACTGCCGTCGAGTTCCATCTCGATCGGACTGACCTTCGCCGTCTTCGGTGAGAACAACCATGTGCGTCCTTCTGGGACGAGCAAGATATGCGTTCCATCCGCGACCGGTCCAAGGAAGTTAAGTGACGCACCGTTGAGTGGACGTTCCCGTCGCTCGAGAACACCGATCTCCGCTAACTGTTCACCCACTTCAAGCACGTCTTTCACCGTCAGACTCATCTCACCGATTCCAAGGATATCAGTTACTTCAAACGTTTGATCTTCTTTCGTCGGATTGATTTGATGCCGCGCGATTAGTTCGAGCACATTTTCATCTGGATCATAAAAATAGCAGGAATGTGAGTCCGTAAAGTCAAAATAAATCTCGTCTTGTCTATCTTTGATCAAAAGTGGTGTCCGTTCTACGAGCCACGCTTTTCCTTGTTGGAAGACGTTTTCCGGAATGTTGAACGCCATATGGTATTGCGTATCAACATCGTCTGTCTGTTGATATGTCAGCTGATCAATACCGGTTTGCATCGTAAACGACTCGTTCGTTTCCGAGACGAGCGGGAATCCGATCTGGTTTATGTAAAAATCCTTCATTGCCTGTAGATGGCGTGTTACAAGAATGGTTTTCGAAATGTTCAAGCTGATGACCTTCCTTCATTTGCAGTAAAATTTATCAAAAAGCGATATGCTTTATTTTACCACTAATGGTAAAATCATGACGAATGTAAAGTCTGATTTTTCAGATATATTTATACCTGAGAGGATGTTTTGATGAAATTATTAATCGCCCAACCGAAACGCGAGACCGGGCTCGAGCAATTCGAACGTGAAATCACCGCTTATCCTGAAGTCGACCTGATTGTCTACCCGGAAGGCTATTGTACGGTCGCAGAACTCGAACGCGTGCAACATCTTGCCAAGCAGTTCGAAACAGCCATCGTCCTCGGTTACAAAGATGAAGCGAATCTCGATCGCGCTGTCATCATCGATGCGACCGGGACGATTCTGCTTGATCGCGGCAAAACACCAGAAGCTAGACCGCTTTATATGCCTTCAACAGCAAACGACGGGTTATTTCGCTATGGATACGTCCTCTGCCGCGAAATCTTCTTAGGAAACGACGGACTATGCGAGGAATCCGGACTTGATCTCATCTTCAACCCGATTGGCGTCGGCATGTTCAGCGAGGAACAGTACGTTGAGTGGTCCGGTGAAGCGCGCATCATCAGTCAGGCGCAACAAGCGCTCATGATCGGAACGAGTCATGCCGATGGTTCGTACCGCAACTGTGGTTTTTCGATTCCGATTGCCTTCATCTATGACGAGACGGGTGAGCCGTTGCTGTTGTCTCATAACGATACGCGGACACGTCTGTTTGATACGGTCACGCGCCACGTCGAAGTCGTCGGGACACCATCTTTATCGTAAACGAACACACGCTTCTTCTGACCGGAAGAAGCGCGACATTCCTTCAGGAGGTGCTCATATGTTTCAAACTGGTCCTGCGTCATTCTTTTGGAAACGATACTTCTATGTCTTCTTTCCTTTATTCATCTTCGGCGTCAGTCACGAATCGTACTTGATCGATAATCCGTTAGCTAACCTTGAGGACATCGGTGAGTTCGTCTTCTTCTTTTGCCTTTATCTGTTTAACTTTGCCGTCCTTGCCGCTCTTTTAACGAATCTGTGGTGGTTCTTCCTTCCGATAAAACCCGCTCATTCCGAAACCGATTTCTGATAGGAAACGAGTGTCGCCCGTTCATTGAGCGGTTGACTGACACCGGTCAATCGATAGCCCATCTTTTCATAGAAATAACAATTGCGTGTCTCTTCGCGAATCGCGTTCGCAGTTCCCGAGTCGCAGCAGTCGGTGGACCTTCATAGAATACGAATTCCGCTTCCGTGCGTTGTTCAATCGATCGTGCGAAGACCTGGTCTTGTTTCCATCTGTTTCGGACACGCTCCTCGCGTTGTTGTACGGTTTCTGCTTAGTTTTGTGACGTCATCTCTTGTTCGCTCCTTTAATCGGTAACTGAGAGAATACAAAAAAAGTCCGCCCCTTTGACAGGGACGGACTTCACCGCGATACCACCCATATTCCGTCGAGAATACTCGTTCTCGACAGCACTTAGTTGCACACTATCATGCGCATTCCATGTAACGGTGGACACCCGGTCACGCTTACTGAATGGTTCAGCGTGACTTCTCAGAGAGGATCTTCATGATTGATCTGGCTACCGGTTCTCAGCAATCCCGGTTTTCTGTAAGGCAGAGGGACAATCATTACTTTTTCTCGTCAACGAAATGATATGCTCTTGTTGTGGAGAATCTTACCATATGCCTTAAACACTGCACAATAACTTTTTACATTTTCTTGCAAAGGAGTTTTTTGAATGTTACATACTTTCCCAACGCTTAAAACGGATCGTCTCGTCTTACGCGAAGTGTTACCCGAAGATGCTACGAGTGTCCTAGCCTATTTATCAGACGAACACGTCGTCAAACAGATGGGACTCGCCGCCTTTCAATCAGAAGCAGACGCGCTTGAAGAGATTGACTGGTATGCCTCGATTCGTCGCGATGGAACGGGTATCCGGTTCGGGATCGCATTACAAGAAGACGATGTCATCATCGGCAGTTGCGGTTTCTTGAATCAAGCGGAACGCCATCAGCGGGCAGAACTTGGGTTTGAGTTGAGCCCTGCCTATCAGGGACAAGGCATCGCGAAGGAAGCAGCGCTTGCGGTCATCGAATATGGCTTTACAGAACTTTCGCTCAACCGGATCGAAGCACTTGTCCTACCAGCAAACACCGCTTCGCAACGATTGCTTGAACGGCTCGGATTCCAACGTGAAGGGTTGCTTCGTCAATATGAGAAAACGCGTGGACAATTCGATGATTTGTATATGTACTCGATATTGCGAAGTGATTGGTTTCAAATTTAATCTATAAAAACATTCCCTTCATTTCAAAATGATTGAAATCTAAAAAGATGATATTGGAATATACTGTTAGGTGTAAGAAATCATTTTTGTCATTTAAGGGGGAACCATCTTGAAGAAATGGATCGCAGCAGGTCTTGTATCATCATTAGCATTCGGTGTCATGCAGACATCAATCGTTGAAGCAAGTTCAACTTCAAAAGAAGTGGCTAAACTGAAAAAGGAAAAAGCAGCACTCCAAAAACAACTAGCCGACGAAAAGAAAAAAACAAAGAAGTCGGAAAACGCCTATAAGACGTTACAAGGACAGCACACGAGCCTCTCAAAGTCTTATAAATCACTTGATACTAAGTACAAGAATCTTCAAATCGAGAACGAAGGGAACAAAAAGAAGATCAAAGAGCTTTCGACTGGGTATCGCCTTCTCGCATCTTCAAAATCACTTGTCACAGACGGAGCAGTCGTAACTGGTAAGTACAAAAATACAGAAAGTTTGTTGATGCTTGGTAAAACGCCATACGTACCATTACAATTGTTAGCAGACCTTTCAGGATTACCTCTAATCGAGACTTCCACCGCTTATGAAGTCGGAACACCACTTTCAGGTACATCACTTTCATCGATCCATATCGCCTCTTCATCGTTTGAATCGATTGAAAAAAATCAATCCATTTTAGCGAATGGTAAACTAAATAATCAAAACGTAATCTTATCAGGGTTCTTCAATGATGAATATGCTACTTTTAGTCTTGATCGAAAATATAAAAAATTATCTGGTCAACTATCCCTTTTGACTGAACAAGCTTTGACAAAAAGTTCGAGTGACTTGAAATATGCAAGTCCAGAAGATGAAATGACACTTGTATTCTCCGACAATAACGGAAAAGAACTCGGTCGCTATGATGTTGTATATGGCGCGGATGAAATAGACTTTGATATTGATGTCACGGGTGTGGCGAATCTTCGTGTAACTGCAGAAGGAAACAGTACAGTTACTACATTGATTTCACCTGTACTGACAAAATAATAAAAAAAATACCTAGAAGAGATTATTAGTCATCTCATCTAGGTATTTTTTTCATCATTTATGCAATTCTTTGATTCGTTTGTGGGTATCAGTTATTTCTTCTTTAAACAGATAGACATGAGGATTGCCCTCAAAAAAACAAGATAAATTCATAATAAGCAACATCTAGTGGAGCAAGCTCAATCGCTTTTCGTGCATGATGCAGCAGGCACATTCCATATAATATAGTAGATGTACCATCAGTAGTGACATCATTATTGTTGTTCTTCCATGCTTTACTCCTTTCCGTTCCAAACCACTTCATCGATAGGAACGTGCTTTCATAAACTCAATGATTGGTAGTGTAACTAAAGCAATCGCGAACAAAACGATCAATAACAGATTCGCTGATTCACGTAAAAAGTAATCGAGACAGATGAATCCAAAAATCAGGACAATCAGGATTTTGTAGCTAACGAGGCCGCTTTCCGTCGTAATCTTTTTGCCGAGCTCATCTTCTGGCACAGGACGCTCGTCTTCTCCTGATCGTGCCCACGTAAAATACGAGAAGAACATGATCAATAGAATCGCCAATTGAACAATCGAGAAGAACGTTACATTGTTTTCGATGATCATACTAATGATGGTAAGACTCGCCACTATCACGAGCGTTACTAAAAATAAACCCGTTTTTTTCTTAGACATCCCATTCCTCCTGTTCTGAAATGAACAGATGATCGACTTGTGTCTGCAAGACTTTGGCGATATTAAACGCTAATTTTGACACTCCCACGGCTAAAGCCGCAAGCCCACACCTTTGGTGAGGGTGGGATTCTCAA
>NZ_DJTL01000010.1:0-33490 GCF_002439205.1 Exiguobacterium sp. UBA6309
CTCAGGCGAGACACAAGCCAGTTTCCCCGCTCCGTTTGAGCAGGGAAACGGGTCTCGTTTGTCTCTGACAGCGCAAAATTGCGCTTTTTCCTGTAGGAGTGGCGTGTAACACGTCATTTTTTATATCCGGAAGAAGGGATCGGAGAAGCATTTTGTTCACTCGACATCGCTTCCTAGGGAAAAACAAGCAAGAGCGACCCTGCAGCGAAGCGAAGCGGCGCGATGCTTGTCCCAGGAAAACGATTCGAGACGAACAAAAAAAGCACAATCATTTTCGTTAGAGAACAATTGCACTGTATCTTCAGTCTCGAGCGCTCAGTCGTACGCTGAGCGCTCTTTTCATTGTCGGGCGAGCCAAGCTGTCCATTCGTTAAAGGCAACATCCCGATTCTCAATATAGTTGTGATCACTATCGACGATCGCTTCCTCGAACGGACTGTCCGATACCAATAAGTCATGATGGAGCGCTTTGATCGATGTTTCGTCCCGTTCTGACGTCATGAGCAACATCGAGCGATCGGCTAGACGTTCTTTTAGCGTTAGTAAGTTCCAGGTCGTATGATGGTGCTTTAACTCGTCGAGTAACGCGTCAGCAGTGGCGTCATTTAGGAAAGCAGCTCCTCGCTCGAGAATACCATGAAGCACAGGCTCGTATTCCGGATGTTCGAGGACGAGCTGACCGACGAGTCCAAAATTAAACGGAGAAATCCCGACATAATGTGCAGCCGCCGGTGTCTCAGCAAAAGCATGCAGACCGGCGAACCCACCCATGCTATGACCGACAACGGTAATCTGATCAGCCTTGATACCGTGTTCAGTAGTGAAAGACTTGGAGCAGACGTAACGTAAAGTTGCCGTTGCGTCTTCCAGAACATGTTGGAATCGGAAGGGTCCGGGACTTCCGATCGTTCCACGATATGACGTGACAAGCACATGGTATCCTGCGCTTTGAAGTTGTACTGCCCAGTCCATGTTCAACTGTTTCCCGGGAAATCCGTGAAAGAGGACAATCAGTGGAGCATCCGCTGTGTGTTCAGGTGAATAGAGACGGGCAATCAACTGTTCTGAACCACCGCTTGGAACATGGAGATAGGATAGTGTTGCCTTTTTCGTGATCGTTTCCAAAAAAACACGCTCCTTCATAATCATTTTCTAAGTCTTAGTGTGCGTGAAGATGCACGATCATGCAATGATTAAGTGTGTGAACTAAAAAGATGGGATACCCTTCTGGGCATCCCATCTTTTGTATGATGTAGCTTAGAATACTTTTGTCGTCCATGATTCACAGTTCCATAAGTCTGTCGCAACAGCTTCATAGAATTCTGGTTCGTGTGAGATCAACAGGACTGTTCCTTTGTACTCTTGTAACGCACGTTTTAATTCTTCTTTGGCTTCGACGTCCAAGTGGTTCGTCGGCTCATCGAGTACGAGGATGTTCGATTCCGTATTCATCAATTTACAAAGACGGACTTTCGCTTTTTCCCCACCGCTGAGCACTTCGATTTTCGATTCGATGTGTTTCGTCATCAAACCACACTTCGCGAGCATGGCACGGACTTGTTGTTGTGTCAGAGACGGGAACGTATTCCAAATCTCTTCGATACATGTATTCGAGTTCTTCTCTTTGACTTCTTGTTCGAAGTACCCGATATGCAAGTTCTCGCCTCGCTCAACGACACCCGAGACAGCTGGAATTTCACCGAGCAAACTCTTGAGCAACGTCGATTTCCCGATTCCGTTCGCACCGTGCAACGCAATCTTCTGCCCACGTTCGATCGTCAGATCAAGAGGGCGCGAAAGTGGCTCATCGTATCCGATGACGAGACCTTTTGCTTCGAACATCAATTTACTTGGTGTCCGTGCTTGGAGGAAGTGGAACTCTGGTTTTGGACGCTCTTGCGCAAGTTCGATGACATCCATCTTATCGAGCTTCTTCTGACGTGACATCGCCATGTTCCGTGTCGAGACACGTGCCTTGTTCCGAGCAACGAAGTCCTTCAACTCAGAGATTTCCTGCTGTTGACGCTTGAACGCAGACTCGAGTTGCTTTTTCTTCGCTTCATGGATCGTAACGAAGTTGTCGTAATCACCGACATAACGATTCAATTCTTGATTTTCCATATGATAAATCAAGTTGATGACGCTATTGAGGAATGGAATGTCGTGCGAAATCAAGATGAACGCATTCTCATATTCATTCAAGTAGCGTTTCAACCATTCGATATGCTGGACATCGAGATAGTTGGTCGGCTCATCAAGTAAGAGAATGTCTGGTTTTTCAAGAAGGAGTTTGGCGAGCAGGATTTTCGTCCGCTGTCCACCACTGAGCTCTTGTACATCCCGATCGAGTCCGATTTCATCAAGACCAAGACCGCGCGCGATTTCTTCGACTTTTGCATCGATCGTATAGAAGTCGTTATTCGTCAGAATGTCCTGCAAGACGCCGACTTCTTCGAGCATCTTTTCAAGTTCTTCTGGCTCGACTTCGCCCATTTTACCGTACAAATCATTGATTTCCTGTTCGATGTCGAACATGTACTGGAATGCACCTTTAAGTGCATCGCGGATGGTTAATCCTTTTTCAAGGACAGCGTGCTGGTCTAAATAGCCGACGCGCACATGCTTCGCCCATTCGACTTTTCCTTCATCTGGCTCAAGTTGCGACGTAATGATGTTCATGAACGTCGATTTTCCTTCACCGTTCGCACCGACGAGACCGATGTGCTCGCCTTTTAACAGGCGGAAGGAGACATTTTCGAAAATGGCGCGGTCACCGAATCCGTGACTTAAGTTAGATACCGTTAAAATACTCATAATTACTCCTTATTTCATGAATTCCTGTGACTTAGACGCCTGTCCGTTTTTTCTGGTTGTTTGCTTTTTTCGTCTGTTGGCTCGTCAATTGTTTCGTTTGTGTTCCTTGTAAGCCAGTCGGACGTTTTGTTTGCGCTTGTTTTTTTGCTTTCAAGCGTTCGATCATTGCCTCTTGCAACGATAGTTTTTTTGGTTGTTCACTCATGTTCGTTCACCTCGATTGATTCGTTCTTACTTTCTAGTATGCCAAAAAAAACGTCTCTTGGAAATGAAGAGACCTGATTTTACATCTCAAAGTGTATCGGCGAGATAGACGACGTAACAATTCCGGTCGATATCGATTTCACAGCTGTCACGCTCAAAAATACCGTGGCCTTCGACTTCGATCTTGTCTTTGATCAAAAAACGCATCGCTTGGATGTGATTCGGAACCGTTGATGTCTTTAGGAGCGGTTGAGCGCTGTCGGACAAATACTGTCTGAACTCGATATGAATTTGGTGCGGTGGATAAACGCGTTCTTCTGTCGCACGCGGTGATGCCTTGATATGATCGACGATCAATTGATCGTAATCACCTGCCATCTCATTGGAACGAAGCTCGTATTGATGTCCTTCGATGATATGGAATTCACAGAGTTGGTGGGCGATGATCTCTTCCGGTTCGATCGCATAGCGATCATATTGATAGATCGGCTGGAATTCACCATTTTCTTCAACATAGTAGGCAAGTGACATGCGTAAATCCTCCTTTTCATTCTATAGATACTATTACCACCTTCAAGGAAAAAAAGTTCCGGCAGAACAAAGAAACTTTTCTCTCCAAAAAAGCGTATACTATCCATAAAGAGAGTAAAAGGAAAGGGGACTGAGACAGTGAATTGGATGAAACAAGCGACACTAGCTGCAACACTGTTGATCGGAACGACACTGAGTGGGTGTGGATCGGATGATGCACGAGCGGAACGACCAGATGATCCGGATTGTGATGACTATGAGTATGATAATGATGAAGGCGTTTGGTACTGTGATGATAGTTCATCAACCCATTCAGGATACTATTACTGGGGTGGTAGTTATTTCGCATCACGTGCCTTGATGCATAGTGCGATGCGAACAAAAGGGTATACGCCGAAATCAAAAGAAGTAAAGAGTTATAACACGAAGACAAAGGGATTCGGAACAGGCTCATCTTCCGGCTTTTTCGGCGGATGAGTAGACGACAAACCTTTTACGGAGACATCGATCGTTTTTGGGATGTGCTAGACGGGGAACCGTACGCTGTGACGGAAATCATGCCCATCTCGGAAGAACGAATCGACCAACTGCATATCGCGGCGCAAGAAGTTTACAAGATATTTGAAAAAGTACTTCCGATTCTTCGATCGATGGATGATGAGGCACTGCTAGAGCTTGGCTTCCCGTCTGAGAGTCTCGCTTTTTTACGACTCGAGACGATGCGACCGTTGACCGTCATCGGACGCTTTGATTTCATTGCGACGGCAGATCGTATCTCACTCATGGAATGGAACGCGGATACGCCGACTTTCATTAAAGAAGTATTTGAAGTCAATGATGTCGTAGCGGAAAAACAAGGTTTTGAACGGGTCAACGATGGGGAAAACAAATGGCTGAAGGCAACTGTCTATCGTGCGATCGAAGCCGCGATACATCGGACGAAACAGCATCCGCATGTCGTCTTCACCTCACATGGTGACCACATCGAGGATCGATTGACGGCTGAGTATTTGCAGTCGTTTTGGAGTGATGCGACTTATTGTCCACTTCATGCATTAGAGATTCGTCCGGAAGAAGGTCTGTACGATGAGGCTGGTAAAAGAATCGATATCCTATATCGTCAAACCTTTCCGATCGAGATGGCCTTACTTGACCGGGATGAGGACGGAAGAAATTTAGGACAATTACTCCTGCAACTCGTCGAGACGGGTCGACTCGAAATCATCAACCCGCCGTCTGCCTTTTTAATGCAAGCTAAGTCGGTTCTTGCATTGATCTGGATGTTGCATGAAGCCAATCATCCGTACTTGAGCGAAACGGACCACATGACGATTGCGCGTTATTTTTTACCGACGTACTTATCCGCTGATCCATTCATTTCAAGCCAGCGATCATTCGTTAAAAAACCGATTTTCGGGCGTGAGGGAGATACCGTGACGGTCCATGATGGACACGGAAATATCATGTTAAAGAACGAACAGCATACGTTTCGTGATCAACCGGCTGTTTATCAAGCGTATCAAGAACTACCGACGTACTCACTTCAGGAAGAGGGAGAAGTCGCGTATATGTACGGTGTCTTTATTTTAGGAGGAAGACCAAGTGCGATTGGTGTACGTGCCGGAGAACGGATCACTGGAAACCGTTCTTATTTCGTACCAATTGGTCGATAGCATGAAGGAGGGAAAACGTATGAGAGCAGCAATTTTAGGAGCATCTGGTCTAGTCGGACAAGAACTCGTGGATCGTTTGTTGGCAGAAGATGCATATAGCGAGGTACATGTTCTCGTTCGCCGCCCGATGCGCCGTTTTCATCCGAAACTTGAAGAATGGGTGATTGATTTTGATCGTGTGACAGAAATCGAATTACCTGTCGTCGACCATGTCTATTGTGCACTGGGCACGACGATCAAACAAGCAGGATCGCAAGAGGCATTTCGTTTGGTTGACTACACATATCCGATTGAACTTGGCCGTGAATTGTTAGACCTCGGGGCGACACGATTTGCCTTAATTTCGGCGCTCGGTGCCCATCCGAATGCCAAAACCTTCTATAATCGTGTAAAAGGGGACACAGAAAACGGATTACGTGTACTGGGGTATGACGCGTTATTGATTTTTAGACCATCCTTGTTATTAGGGGATCGAGATGAATTCCGCTTAGGCGAACAAGCGGCTGCGAAAATTTCGACGGTTTTACGCCCCTTGTTGAAGCGGAGCGCCATTGCTCCAATCGAAGCTGGTCAAGTCGCTGCGGCGATGATACGTGAAACATTACATGCACCGCCTGGAATTACAATCATCGAATCGAAACAGATGCAATCCTGAGCAGTCGAGTAGTCGACTGCTCTTTTTGTTATTCTTGTAACGTAAATAATATTTGACTCGTCAAATGATTTGCGGTTGAATGGTAAAGTGCTGTCTCATATATAAAAAAAGAAGTGAGACAATTCAGGCAAAACAGTGTATTCGTATCCTATCTGTTTCGTCACGCTTATCGTTTGGGGAAAGCGGGAAAAGATGATGGATTATGCACTTATTTAGGATTGATGAAAGGAGCCGATCATATGGCAGAGTTTGATCGCGATCAGGTCTATAAGACCGTTCCGCAAAAAGGATTCTTCGGGAATCCGAAAGGGTTGTTCACCCTCTTCTTCACTGAGTTTTGGGAGCGTTTCTCCTACTATGGCATGCGTGCCATCCTTATCTTCTACATGTACGATTCAGTTGCCAACGGTGGTCTAGGTATCGATAAGACGACAGCTGCGTCAATCATGGCCGTTTATGGTTCGCTCGTCTACATGTCAGGGATCATTGGGGGATGGGTAGCTGACCGTTTACTCGGTACGTCACGGACCGTCTTCTATGGTGGTATCTTAATCATGTTAGGACATATCGTCCTTGCTTTACCAGCAGGCATTACAGCCCTCTTCATCTCGATGGGACTCATCGTCATCGGTACTGGTTTCTTGAAACCGAACGTATCGAATATCGTCGGTGATTTGTACAGCAAGACGGATAACCGCCGCGATGCTGGTTTTAGTATCTTCTACATGGGGATCAACGCTGGGGCATTCCTCTCACCACTCGTCGTTGGTGAAGTGGCTGACCGCGGTGGATATCACGCTGGTTTCGCACTCGCTGCCATCGGGATGTTCGCAGGACTTGTCGTCTTCGTCTTGACGAAAAAGAAAAACCTTGGTCAAGCGGGTACGTACGTCTTGAACCCATTAAAAGGGGACGAGAAAAAACGCTTCATCACGATCGCATCAATCGTTGTCGTCGTCGTTGCGGTACTCGGTGTCGTTGCATCGATGACAGGACTGTTGACGATTTCTCGTTTTACTCTAATGGTCACGATTCTCGGGATCTTGATTCCGATCGCTTACTTCACAGTCATGCTTCGTAGTCCAAAGATCACGGATGATGAGCGCTCACGTTTGATTGCGTATATTCCGTTGTTCATCGCAGCAGCGATTTTCTGGGCAATCCAAGAACAAGGTTCATATGTCCTCTCCATCTTCGCAAGTGAACGGACGAACCTTTCATTCTTAGGATTTGAGATTCAACCGGCATTCTTCCAATCGTTGAATCCGCTCTTCATCATCGTGTTAGCACCTGTTTTTGCGAGCTTCTGGGTCAAACTCGGTGACCGTCAACCAACGACGATGCAAAAGTTCTCGTTTGGTCTTCTGTTCGCTGGACTTTCGTTCATCGTCATGACACTACCAGGTATCCTGTTCGGTGTGGAGACGTCAGTTAGTCCACTCTGGCTTGCACTGAGCTTCTTCCTCGTCGTCATCGGTGAGCTCTTCTTGTCACCAGTCGGTCTATCAGCAACAACAAAACTGGCGCCGGCTGCCTTCTCAGCGCAAACGATGAGTCTGTGGTTCTTGACGAACGCGACGGGTCAAGCGGTCAACGCACAAATCGTTAAATACTACACGAATGACACGGAGATTTTGTACTTCGGTATCACGGGTATCGTTGCCGTCATCTTCGGATTGCTTTTGTTCGCTTTCGCACCAAAACTTCAAAAATACATGCGCGGTATTCGCTGATGCATGAAAAAAGACGCTTTCTCGATCGAGAAAGCGTCTTTTTATTAATCATTCGTCCGGATATGGCGTAACCCTTCTGCGAGCAAGGCGACCAATGTTCCGAGGACGAGACCGTTTGACATCAGGGTCGTCACGAGTGGCGGTAAATCGGCCGTTGCTCCTTTCGGTAGTAACAACGCACCGATGCCGACGAGGACCGGGAGACCGACCGTGATCATCGCCGTTTGACGATTCAAGTCGCGGGCTGCTTCCGTGACGCCGATGATCGCCATCCCGGCAACGATCGGTGCGACCATCGCATAACCGACAGCGACGGGGATTTTAGCGATCAATCCGACGAATGGTGTCACGATACTGAGGAAGAGACACGTGATGTTCGCATAGACGAACGCTTTGCGGTCCGTGTTATCTGTTGAAGCAATGAACCCAGCCGTTCCGGAAATGGCGACAGGCCCCACCGTACCGAACAGACCAGCGAAGAGTTGTCCGATACCAGCCGTGATACCAGCTGTTCCGACTTGTCCTTTGACGGTTTCACCACGCTTGGCACTGATGATCCGTTCGATGACCTTGATGTTCGCTAAGACGTTCGTCATTAACAACAACGAGATGATGAGAGCTGTCGGTAATAAGCTCCAGTCGACATGAATACCGCCGAACGGCAATAAACTCGGTAAAGTGAACAGTGGACCATCGAAACTTGGCATCTCGGCACGACCGATCAATGCAAACATGCTCCAACCGACGAGTAGCGTGATTAATAAAGCGTACTGGCGTAAGCGATCACTTCGTTCTAAATAAAGCGAGATCAAGACCGTCAGAATCGAGATGACGGCAGGTAATACTTGAATTCGTCCATCCTCGATATTGAGCAATCCTTTCATGACGGATCCGGACAGTTGTGCCGACAGCAGTAGCATGTAGACACCGATGACTTGCGGTGTAAAAAGAGGGACTAAGCGCCGTAAGACACCCGTCATCGTCAATACGATACAGATGATACCGCTGAGTAGGAGTAAGAATCCAAGCGACTGTAAAGTGTTTGAATAACTGCCGTACAATGTGACACCAATCGACGAATAAAGGGCAAATACACCCCACCAAATTCCAGCAGGACCTTCCATGATTGGTAGACGGTGTCCGAGCAGGACTTGAAAGAGACTTAAGATGGCAAATACGAATAGACAACGAGATAAGAAGGAAAGCGTCTCGGCACCCGAGAGTTCAAACGATGCTGCGATGGCAAGGGGCGGGGCAATGTTAGTACAGATGATGAATAAAAACCATTGAATCGTAGACACAAGGGTACGCGGCAAAACGTGAATCTCCTTTCGAAAAAACAATATTGGTTTCATCTTAAACCAATTCATGAAAAAGAGATAGGGATGCTTACAATGACTGAAAATTCTAATATTTGTTTTCATATGTGATTTAACACATAATATGGGGTATAACGGTAACGGGAGGGAATGAGATGAAAAAATGGAGTATAAGAATCATTGGAACGATTGCTGCGCTGTTGGCACTGCTCGTATTTGCCTTCATGATTTGGGCACAATTCGACTATGATGCTTCTACGCAAGCGAAGTCTTACGTGGAGACAGATACACCCCGTGAACTGACATTTGGAAAGAAGACGAGTGATGTCGGATTCATCTTTTATCAAGGGGCAAAAGTCGATGCAGCGGCCTACAGTTATTACGGTAAGCAACTAGCGAAAGACGGGCACTTCGTCGTCATCCCGAAGCTACCGTTTCGGATTGCGTTGCTTGACTCAAACGAAGGACTCGATATCATCGAGGAATATCCGCAAATCAAAAAATGGTATCTGATCGGGCATTCGCTCGGTGGAAGCGCAGCTTCCACGATCGTTGAACAACATCCAAAAATTAAGGGGATCGTTTTCCTCGCGTCCTATCCGATTGATTCGATTGATGTGCCCTCGTTGACGATTTATGGTGGACGAGATGGTGTCTTACCAGTCGCTGATATCGAAAAAAGTAAACAGGACGTTCGAAAAGATGCGGTATTCCATGAAATCAAGCAAGGGAACCATGCGAACTTTGGTATGTACGGTCGACAAAAAGGGGACAATAGCAGCCCGTTAACGTCAAAAGAACAACAGGATGAGTCATTAGATGAAATCAAACGATTTATCGATACACCTTAATCGATTCATCAATCAAACGAAAAGGATGGAGAGATTTCGGCACTGAGTCCGGAATCTCTCCATCCTTATTTTTACTGAGTCATCGATTCAACTCAAGCGATGAGCGACTTCGTCGAGCGTTGGCAGAGCAGCCATCGCGCCTTTGACGGAAGCAGCAAGTCCGCCTGAAATCGCAGCGAATCGACCGATGTCGTGAAGTTCATCTTCAGACCAATCAAATGAAAAATCGCGTAACGCACACTGGTAGAGTAAACCGGACATGAAGGCATCTCCAGCTCCTGTCGTATCGATTGCGTCGACCGTAATCGCATCGATGACAGCCATCGCACGATCCGTATAGAGAATCGATCCTTCACTTCCTCGCGTGATGGCAAGAAGACGAATCGGATATTCAGCTAACAATTCAGCAGCCCCGTCATCAAGATTCGTTTGTCCAGTTAGAAACGTCAATTCTTCCTCAGCAAGTTTGACGATTTGTGCATCCGGTAGGACAGACCGAATCGTCGTTCGTGCTTCGTCAAGATTCGGCCATAACGACTCTCGTAAGTTCGGATCGTAAGAAACCGGTACTTGGTGTGCTTTTGCACGTGCGATGGCTTTTCGTGTCGCGTTGACGGATTCTCCAGTGATTAAAGAGATCGAACCGATGTGTAATAAATCGACGGATGTGAAATCCTCCGGGACATGTGTTTCGTGGAATTGCATATCAGCGCGTTCCGCATTGATGAACTCAAATGACCGCTCGCCATCCTGCCCATTCGTGACGAGGACAAGACCTGTCTTTTGTGTTGAATCATGGACGAGATGATCGGTACGAACACCATAATGATGTAACGTATCTTTCAAGAAGTGCCCCATCGAATCATCACCGACAGCTCCAAGAAAATAACTATCAGCGCCTAATCGAGCGAGTCCGACAGAGACATTGGCAGGAGCACCCCCAGGATTTTTTTGAAACGTCATGTTTTCAGCATCAAGAGGAATCAAATCAATCAATGCTTCCCCCAAACTAAAGATTTTCATACGTAGAACTCCTTTCAAGATCCGGACGAATCCGTTCGATGTGTAAAGCCATATAGCCGATTTCTGATTCAGGTACACGTGTATCGAGTTCGACAGTCAGCCAATTGCCCATTTGACTCGCACAGGCATAAGCCTCGGCATAACGTGTTTTGACGGCAGATAAAATCACATCATCCATGTCGTGTAAGGTTTCTCCTTGTTCAATTCGGGCGAGGACCAATTTCATATGCGTGAAGAAACGATAATACGTCATCGATGAGGTCTCGATCGTTTGTCCAAAAAAGACTTCAATCTGTTCGCGCAGTTCATTGAGTAACGTCACCGTCTGCAAAGCAGTTGCCATGTTCGGATGAGTCTGGCGTGCATTATATAAGTGAAGCGCGATGTTCGCTGCTTCTTCTTTAGGGAGGGTGACCTGTAACGCGCGTTCGATTTCAAGGACTGCCCATTCTCCGATCGCATACTCCGGTCCATATAAAAGACGAATCTCTTCCGCTAGTCGATTATGCACGACGAGTTGTTCACGTGCTAGCCGTACGGCATGAGCGAGGTGATCCGTCAGACTGACATGAATATAGTCATGAAACGGCGTCTGAAGTTCACCTTCTGCATGCGAGATGATGCGTTCGGATAAGTCGATGATCTCAAGTGGTGTCGTCGTCAGAATCTCTTTGAACTGTTCCGCATTTTCAAACGAAGGGATGAACATTTTTTCGATCTTCGTCGCTTGGATCGGATCTTTTTTCTTTTTTCCAAAGGCGATACCGGGTCCCATGACGATGCGTTCTTGTCCATTTTC
Organism: Exiguobacterium sp. UBA6309; assembly: GCF_002439205.1. Taxonomy (NCBI): domain Bacteria; kingdom Bacillati; phylum Bacillota; class Bacilli; order Caryophanales; genus Exiguobacterium; species Exiguobacterium sp. UBA6309. The sequence continues at coordinate 11,603 of NZ_DJTL01000010.1, forward strand.
TTTAACGACAACTGCATTGTTGTTGAGGATTTTATGAATAATCAGCCTGACGTCCTCCTTTCCAGTCTTTTCTTTATTATAAAGCGAACGTAGACGCTTTGCGAACCGACAAATGCGACCACCGAGTCAGTGGACCCGGTTTGGTCGCATGAAGGATTAAGCAGCAATGTCTGTTTCTTTTTGTTTACGTGCATCAAGACGCATCAAGACGACAGTCGAAACAAAAGCAGTGACGACCGCAATCACGAATCCAACGAGGTAGTTGATCAAATTCGTTGCACCGAGCGGGGCGACGATCGCGATCATCGGGATTCCAGTTAGTCCGTAGGCGTTCGCCGCGACTTGCGTCAAGACGACATAACCGCCACCAATCGCACCACCGATTGCACCGCCGATGAATGGTTTTCCAAGACGTAAGTTGACGCCGTAGATGACAGGTTCCGTGATACCGAGAAAGGCTGAGAACGCAGACGGTAGGGCAAGTGCTTTGAGTTTGACGTTCTTTGTCAAGAAGTAGACGGCAAGTCCGGCACCGCCTTGAGCGACGTTCGCCATCGACCAGATCGGTAAAAGGAAGTTCTTTCCGATACTTTTATCGGCAAGTAACCCTGCTTCGATTGCATGGAAACTGTGATGCATCCCAGTGATGACAATCGTCGAGTAAAGTCCACCAAAGAGGAGACCAGCGACGACTGAGAACTGTTCGTAGAAGAAGACGAGTACGAATGAGATTCCTTTCCCGAGCAACGTTCCGATTGGACCGATGACGATCAACGCCAGGAAACCAGTGACGAGGACCGTAACGAATGGTGTGACGAGTAAGTCGAGCGTCTCGGGTGTTCGTTTCCGGACTTGTTGTTCAATCTTTGCCATGACCCAGACAGTTAAGAGAACCGGGAAGACCGTTCCTTGGTATCCGATTAACTCGATGTTCATTCCGAGGAATTTCATGACTTCAGGATCACTGTTCCCAAGTGTCCATGGATTCAAGAGGGACGGGTGTGTCATGATTCCCCCGATGACGGCACCGAGATACGGATTTGCACCGAATTCACGAGCTGCCGAGAAACCGATCAGAATCGGTAAGATGATGAAGGCTGAAGATGAGAACATGTCGAGTAGCTGAACGATCGGCGAATCGCCTTGAACCCAACCGAATGCTTTGATCATGCCGAGTAATCCCATCAAGAGACCGGCAGCGACGATTGCTGGAATGAGTGGCACGAAGACGTTCGAAAGGGAACGGGCAAGACGGGCGAACGGATTTAATTTTTGAGAGGCGGCCTTCTTAACGTCGAGTGGTTCCTCGCCATCGACTTTCACACCAGCGAGTGGTGCAAACGCAGCAAATACCTTGTTGACGGTACCAGTACCGAAGATGATTTGATATTGACCAGAGCTCGAGAAGGCGCCGCTGACACCATCTAAGTCTTCAAGTGCTGCTTGATCAACCTTTGATTCGTCATGCAAGACAAGGCGTAAGCGTGTCGCACAGTGAGCGGCAGTGATGATGTTCTCACGTCCGCCGACGAGTTCGAGCACACGTTTAGCAGTTTGTTGATAATCCATCGGAAAAGTCCTCCTTTTTCATGAAACGTGCTGAATGAGACAAAAAAAGGCAAGACCGAACAACACCTCTCCTAACGAGGTGTCATTTCGGTCTTGCCAGCCGTACTGTCACAATCCGCACTATTGATTTGATTTCATCTTAAAGGAGAAAAGAAAGCGTTGTCAATACTTAATATTCATTTTTTTGAATCTGAATATCGACCTCAACACCGTAGTGATCGGAAACGACGGGACCGTGAATCCCATCAAACACGACACCGACGCGTTCAACGTCAATTTTCCGATTCGATAAGACGAGATCAATCCGCAATCCTTGTTGATTGTCTTCCCATCCATCGATGTTGCCATTGATCGTCTCAATTCCGACCGTTTCCTTAGCTAGTAGGAAGACGTCGTGCAATCCTCGTTGCATCATAAAGTCATAACCTGTATTTCGTTCTAAGGCATCGTTGTTGAAATCACCGAGGAAGAATGTCCATTCGAGTGGGTCCATCCGAGCCATCAAATGATTGAATTGTTCCTGGAACGGTTCGACTTCATCTGCCCACCAGCCAAGATGGCATGTATTGAACGTAATCGGTGTACCGTCGACTTGGATCGTCGCGCGGACGATTTTTCGCGATTTCCAATCGAGTGTATCTTGACTGCGGCTGACATAATAACTGTCCGATTTTAAGATTGGATGTTTCGTCAAAAGAGCGAGTCCTTCTTCATACTTATCATAGCCGATATGAGCAAAATCCCAGACGAGGGAGTAGGTTTGACCTTGTTCTTTTAGCGCTTGCTGGATCAAATAGGCAAAGTTATCGTTGCGCACATCGTCATAGACGATCGGTGTGTCCATCAATTGACTCACTTCTTGTAGTGCGATGACATCATAATCTTGAGCGAGAATTTGTTGAACGATCTGGTTTAATTTTTCGAGTGGCTGTTCTTCCTGCCATGAATGACAGTTTAGTGTGAGTAGACGCATGAGTGGTCCTCCTGATTTTTCAAATAAGAAAGGTGAAACTCTTATAAAAGAGCTTCACCTTTAGGTAGTTCCCTAATCTCGCAGGTTTATGCGCCGATCCGGTCTTGGATATCTGATTTTAAGATATCGGCTTTTGGACCGTAGATGGCTTGCACGCCATTGTTCTTAAGGATCAGACCAAGTGCACCGTTTGCTTTCCAGTCTGCTTCTTTTGCGACAAGCGCTGGATCTTTGACAGTGACACGAAGACGCGTCATACAGGCATCGACGTCCTCGATGTTTTGCTGTCCACCAAGCAAATCGATGATTTGTGAAGCTTGCGAACCGTCGGCAGGAGATGATGTCGCAGCAGCCTCACCTGAAGCTTCAGTTGTCGATACGTTGATATCGTCAAGATAGTTCCCGTTACGACCTGGTGTCGCATAGTTGAACTTCTTGATGACGAAACGGAACGTGAAGAAGTTCAAGAAGAAGAAGAACACACAGACACCGATGAAGCGAATTAAATCACCAATCAAACCAGCTTTTGCAATCAATGGAATCCGCGTCAAGAGTTCGATCGCACCGAATGCGTGAATCCGAAGATGCATGACATCTGCTAGTGCAAAAGCAACACCGGTTAGTACAGCATAGATGACGTAAAGAACAGGAGCGATGAACATGAACATGAATTCGATTGGCTCCGTGACACCTGTCAAGAAGACTGCAAGTCCAGCAGATAAGAAGACCGGTTTGTATGCTTTCTTCTTATCTTCATCAACTGACATATACATTGCGACAGCAATACCGATCAATGAAGCAAGTGATGTGACGACTTGTCCTTCTTTAAAACGAGCAGGCACGACACTGTTGATCAAATCATTGTATCCTTGTGTGTTACCGGCTTGTTTTAAGTTAACAAGGTCAGTGATCCAAGCGAGCCAAAGCGGATCTTGACCAGCAACCGTCGATCCTTGAGCAGCACCTGTCAGGATTTTGTACGTTCCACCGAGTTCCGTGTAATTCATCGGGACAGTCAACATGTGATGAAGACCGAACGGAAGTAATAGACGCTCGAGTGTACCGTATACGAACGGTGCAATGATCGGTGCAGAATCACGTGAAGAGGCAATCCAGCGACCGAAGTCATTCAATAAGCCTTGAACGAACGGCCAAACGAGTGATAAGGCGAATGCTGCAACGACTGATCCACCGATGACGACGAATGGAACAAAACGCTTTCCGTTAAAGAAGGCAAGCGCATCTGGCAATTTACTGAAGTTATAAAATTTATTAAAGAGAACGGCACCAAGGAAACCAGAGATGATTCCGACGAATACTCCCATGTTGAGAGCCGGTGCCCCTAAAACTGAAGTGAAATAATCTTTTACGATGAGCTCAGAACCAAGCAATGAATCGACCGTTGCTTTTGGATCCGCGATCATGTCAGTGTTGACGCCGAAGATAGCTCCTGTGACGCGGTTGATCAAAATGAAGGCGAGTAACGCTGCGAACGCACCACCAGCACGTTCTTTTGCCCATGACCCACCAATCGCGACGGCGAATAAGACGTGAAGGTTCGTAATGATGGCCCAACCTAAATCTTCAACGATTCGAGCAATCGTTTGCATTAACGCGATATCGCCTCCATACATGCCGATCAGTTTCCCGACCGAGATCATGATTCCTGCAGCAGGCATAACCGCGATGACGACCATCAAGGCTTTACCGAGTTTTTGCCAAAAATCGAACGAAATAGCATTTTTCAAGATCATTCACTCCTTTTTATCTCTTTTTCTCTAATATGTGTGTAAGAACAGCGCAATAATGTAAGCGATTAATGCAACCGTTTGCATATAGAATTGTAAGCGATAACTTTTTAAAAAGCTAGTGTTTTATAAGAAAAATATTTAAATTTTATTTTGATTAAAAATTGATAGTTCGGAAAGGTATTCAGATTTAAAAAAGGTGGGAATAAGACTACAGTGAACGTTGTTTGGTTTCAAAAAGAAAAGATGTTGGGCGGATGAAAGAAGGGATTCAACCGATCGGGCAGTACGGTCAGCGGATTCGTACATTACGAGAACGTCATCAGTTAGATCAGCATACATTAGCTGAATTGACTAAAATGACACCTGAGGTGATTCGATGTATCGAAAATAGCATTGTGGATCCGTCTTTTTCGATGATTGAGCGGCTGGTCCGTGCTTTGCAGATTACTTCGGATCATTTGTTACGGCATATTTATATTTGGTCATCTGAAGTCATCGGTCAGCACGATCGTACGACCTTGATCGACATCCCATCGAGTTAATAGGTATGAAAAAGAGGAACGGTGGAAAAGTCCACTGTTCCTCTTTTGAGCGTTTAACGATTATCGACAGTCTCAGGATAGAGATCGTGATTGAATAGACGATGTTCTGCCATTCGTTCATATTTTGTACCAGGTTTTCCGTAGTTGTAGTACGGGTCAATCGAAATTCCACCACGTGGCGTAAATTTCCCCCACACTTCGAGGTAGCGCGGTTCCATCAATTTCACGAGATCTTTCCCGATGACGTTGATGCAGTTCTCGTGGAAATCACCGTGATTACGGAAGCTGAATAGATACAATTTAAGTGATTTCGATTCGACGAGTTTTTCATCCGGGATATACGAAATGTAGATCGTCGCGAAGTCCGGTTGATTCGTAATCGGGCAAAGGCTCGTAAATTCTGGTGCATTGAATTTCACGAAGTAATCATTTTCCGGATGGCGGTTCGGAAACGCTTCGAGTACTTCTGGTTGGTATTCGAAAATATAAGGTACGGCTTTTTGGCCGAGTAATGACAAATCGTTTAAGTCTTCAGGTCGCATGAATCATTTCTCCTTAAACGCCACGGTCGTTTGCAAAAACGAGGGCATGTAATTGTGGTAGAACACGCGCGTGATTAAAGCGTTCATCACGGGCGACGCGTTCCCAAAGTGTTTTTAGAGCGTGTAACATCCGTGGGGCGATCGTTCCTTCTTCGTGCGGATCCGGATTTCCAAGTGATAGATAGAGCGTTTTTAAGGCATATCGCTCTGAAATCATCGCCGCGAAGTCGAGATCTGCCTCATCAAAGATGACGATTTTAACGGCACGCTGTTGTTCCGGTAGACGCTTGAAAAAAACATCCAAACGATCAAAATCAATCTTCATGCCACTTGAAGGGGGTTTAGGACTGAGTGTGACGTCATCGATATCAAGCAACCAATTTTGCCAGTAAGAACCTTGTGTCTCAACCGACATCGTGATGTTTCGTTCTTTTAATGCCTCAACCAGCGTGCCGATCGAAGCATGAAGTAACGGGTTCCCACCGGAAATCGTGACATGTCCGTAAGAGCCGAGTGCATCGAGGCGTTCCATGATCGTCTCTGCCGTCAAGAGTTCGGGTTTTTCAGAACCATCCCATGTGAAGGCGGAGTCACACCACGAACAGGAATAGTCGCAGCCACCGGTTCGGACGAACATCGTCTTTTGACCGATTGATCGTCCTTCCCCTTGGAACGTTGGTCCGAAAATCTCGAGAACCGGAATTTTTGGCGTTTTCGTTAAGGCACTCATGCTTCGTTCATCCACTCACGACGGACTTCAGCAAAAGCAGTCGGCGTCTCATAGAGTTTGACGAATTCGACACGAAGTCCACGTTCGTCTGGAAGGTGTTGACCGAGCGTCTCAAAAATCCACGCCGCCATGTTTTCAGCTGTTGTATTCATGTATGGTAATGATTCATTTAAATAACGGTGATCGAGAAGTGGTTCGAGATGTGTTTTAAAGATTTTCTTAAGATCACCAAAATCAAGTGTCATACCGCGGTGATCAAGAAAACCACTGATGCCCATATCGACATGGTACGTATGACCATGAAGCGCACGGCATTTTCCATCGTAATCATATAGGTGGTGCGCTGCGTCAAACGTTAATTTTTTGACAATCATGACGCGAGATTTCGTATAGATAAGCGAGTCGCCAGTCGGGCGCTCGACCGTTTCAGGTGCTTCGTAAGTGAATGTCATGTGTGTTGAACCTCCTTGATGTATGCATCTAATCCATTTTTTCGTAATTCACAGGCCGGGCATTCGCCGCAACCCTCTCCAATGACGCCGTTGTAACACGTCAACGTGCGATTTCGAACGAAATCAAACGCACCGAGCGAGTCGGCAAGCGCCCACGTTTCTTTTTTGTCGAGCCACATGAGTGGCGTGTGCAGTACGAATGGATAGTCCATTGCAAGGTTCAATGTCACGTTCAGTGACTTGATGAAGGCATCACGGCAGTCTGGGTAACCAGAAAAGTCCGTTTCACATACGCCAGTGACGATATGACGGATTCCGCGTCCTTTCGCGAGGACGGCTGCGAACGAAAGAAACAGGTGGTTTCGTCCATCTACGAAAGTAGAAGGGAGACCATCTTCATTCGTCGTGATGGTTTGGCTGTGGTCAGTCAAGGCGTTACTCGTTAGTTGACTGAGAAGAGAGAGATCAAGCTCATGGTGTTTGACACCGAGCTCAGAGGCGATGTCGCGTGCGACTTCGAGTTCTTGTGCATGACGTTGTCCGTAATTAAACGTCACGACTTCGACTTCTTCATACTGTTTCAATGCTTGAAACAGACAAGTCGTCGAGTCTTGGCCGCCACTAAAGACGACAAGAGCACGTTCTTTTTTCATAATGTACACTTCCATTCCTAGTTTTTATAACGGAGGAGGTTACGAACTCCGGAGACGTAGTCTCAACTATTCACACTAGCAGAAGCCGTCAAAAAAGTCGACGTTTTCTAATGAAGGCCAAAAAAGAGATGCTGATTGTCGCTCGGACGATCGGCATCTCTTAATAGGAAATTACAGCGGATAGTGGTAATAGCGTTCTTTGACGAGCAGGTCACGGATGTTCGAGTCTTCCGAGATGACTTTCATCAAACCACCTGTTTGTGAAGCGTGTGCTTCGAGTGCCTTGATCTTTTGATCCGTATAGGCACTGACATCGTGAATGAATGTTCCTTCTCCAAGCTCTTCTTTCGTATTGTTCGCAAAAGCGACCGCAAGGAACTCAGGGCGATCGGCAGGATCCATCATCCGAAGGGCACGAACGACGGCGCGAGCTGTCGCTTCGTGATCGGGATGGACCGCGTAACCCGGATAAAATGAAATCAAGCGAGTCGGGCGCGTCTGTTGAATCAAGGTAAGGATACGGTCAGCAAGTGCCGCTTCATCCTCGAATTCAACGGTCTTATCGCGAAGTCCCCACATTTGGAGATCCGAAATCTTCATTTTTTCAGCTGCATCGATCAACTCATGTTTGCGAATCGTTGCGAGCTGTTCCCGGTTCGTAAAGACAGGGCGTCCCATGTTACGGCCCATCTCACCGAGCGTCAAACAAGCATATGTGACAGGACCACGATTTTCTGCGTGCTCGATGATCGTACCAGCAGAACTGAAGGCTTCGTCATCCGGGTGAGGGAAGACGACGAGTAAATGATCTTCGTGTGTCATGCGTCTACCTCCTCTGCACCTTGAGCAAATGGTGTCGGGCTAAGTTCAAAAGCAATCGCAAGACGTCCTTCGACATCGTGACCGGCAATCAACAATTGATCCCCAGCAAATTCGAAGTCAGTCAATCCTTCACCGTATAACCAGCCGTGGGCAAGTTTCAAACCGATCCGGTAAGGTCCGTTTCCTGTGATCAGACCACGTTCGTAAGTGATTTCCGCATTACGGAAAAACATCCCTGCGCTATGGAAAGTTGGATCTTGGTGCGTCGCATAGGCACCGTTCGTCGTCTCAACGTGTACGTATAACGGTGTATTCGCATGTTCGTCGATATAACGCTGTATTTCTTGTAAATCAATGGCTTGCATAAACTTTTCTCCTCTCCTATACAGAAAGAAGTCCGCGGATATCGCGGACTTCTTAAGCGGATCAAGACTGGACTGTACGATGTGCAGCGTGATCAGTTGGTCCGACGTATTCATTCAAACGGAATGAATGACGAATCGCAGAAGTGATAAAAGATTTTGCTGTACGGACAGCAGTTTCTACCGATGCACCTTTTGCGAGTTCGGCCGTGATTGCTGCAGAGTACGTGCAGCCGGCACCGTGCGTGTACGGTGTCTCGATTCGTTCGTCCTCAATCAGGATAAACTCTTTTCCGTCATAAAGCACGTCAACTGCTTGTGGATGGTCAATCTTACTGCCACCTTTAACAAGAACGTATTGCGCACCTTTTTCATGAATCCGCGCTGCTGCAAGTTTCATTTCGTCTATCGTTGCTGGCGTTTTACCAAGACCCGATAATTGACCTGCTTCAAAGACGTTCGGTGTGACGACTGTCGCAAGTGGTGTCAAGACATCACGAAGTGCGTTCGCTGTATCAGGGTTTAGCACCTCATCCTCGCCTTTACAGACCATAACAGGATCGATGACGACGTTTTGGACGCCGGATGATTTGATTTTTTCGGCAACGGTTTCAATGATTTCGACAGTCGGGAGCATTCCCGTCTTCATCGCATCAACACCAATACCTCCAAGGACCGTGTGGATTTGTGTCCGGACGAGTTCTGTGTCGATTGGGTAAACCGCATGATGCCAAGAGTGATCAGGATCTTGAGCGACGATGACCGTCAAGGCATTCATTCCGTAGACGCCAAGTTCTTGGAACGTCTTTAAATCAGCTTGAATGCCAGCTCCACCACTCGTGTCGGAACCAGCAATCGTTAAGGCTTTACGTTTTGTCATGGGGCATTCCTCCTAAAGAAATAGACAATCCTTCTTGTTCTTCATAATAGCGAATTATGGGAAAAACAACAACTGTCGACGCTTCTAGCGTAGACAAAACCCCACCTATCTTGAATAGGCGGGGTGCGTACTTATTTAATGAATAAGAAGTCGAGAATATAGTAGATCATAGCAGCTAAAGCCATTGAAATCGGCAATGTGATGACCCATGTGATAAGCATGCGTTGCGCTGTTCCCCACTTGACACCTTTCTTACGGTGCGATGTACCTACACCTAAGATGGCAGATGAGATGACGTGTGTCGTCGAAACAGGAAGATGAATCGCCGTTGCACCAAAAATGATTGCTGCTGATGTTAAGTCAGCTGCTACACCATTGACTGGACGGATTTTCATGATTTGACCACCGACGGTTTTGATGATGCGCCATCCACCGACAGATGTTCCGAGACCCATTGCGATCGCACAGGAAAGTTTAACCCAAGTGGCAACTTCGTGATCCGTTTGGAAACCAGACGAAATCAAAGCGAGTGTGATGATCCCCATCGCTTTTTGCGCATCATTCGTACCGTGTGTGTACGATTGTAATGCAGCAGTTGCGATTTGGACGTGGCGGAAGCGACGATTCGTTTTCGCCAAATTTCCTTTTTTGAAGATGATTTTAAAGACTGCATATACGATGAAACCGAGTGTGAAGGCGAGTACTGGTGAAATCAGCAAAGCTTCAACGATTTTCAAGAGCCCTTTTGCTTCGATGCCACCAAATCCAACAGAGGCAACAGCTGCACCAGCAATCGAACCAATCAGTGTATGCGACGAACTTGACGGAATACCAAAGTACCAAGTCAAGAGATTCCAAGCAATGGCTGAAATCAAGGCAGCGATGACGACATAGCTCCCGTGTTCAAGTGTTGACGGGTCAACGATGTCACCAGAGATCGTTTTTGCGACTCCAGTGAATGTGATTGCACCTAGGAAGTTCATCGATGCAGCCAAAATGATGGCATGGCGTGGTTTCAAAGCGCGAGTCGATACAGCAGTCGCGATTGAGTTCGCTGTATCGTGGAAACCGTTGATGAAGTCGAAGCTAAGTGCGAGAATCACGATTATGGCGGTGATGATAAACAGGCTATCCATCTCGTTAGCTCCTCACTTAAGCGTTTTTCATGATGATCGTTTCAATGACGTTAGCTGCGTCTTGGCAGTAGTCCGCGATTGATTCGAGCGATTCATAGATTTCTTTGTATTGAATGATTTTAATTGGATCTGTTTCTGTTGCGAACAATGCTTTGATTGATTTACGGCGTAAGTTGTCACAAATCGTCTCTTGTTCTTTGATTTTAATGACGTGTTCACGCATCGGTTGCAATTTACGTGCAACAAGAAGATCCATTGACGTTGCGAGTTCTGAAACAGCGATGTTGATTTCATCAACGAACTTAATCATGTGCTCGTCTGCTTGAATGATATTGTAGATTTCGAAAATAGCAGAACATTCTTCAAAGCCATCTAAGACGTCATCGAGTGCGTTAGCGAGTGCGAGTAAGTCTTCGCGATCGATTGGCGTGATGAACGCGTTGTTCAAGTCGATGATCAACTGATGCATCAAATCGTCCCCAGCTGTTTCGAAGTCTTTTACTTTATGTGCAAATTCTTTTACATCCGCGATGCCGTTGATTTTAAAGTCAACGAAGAATTGCGAAGTCGTTTTTAAGTGTCCTGCGATTTCTGATAATTTAACTGCGAATGGATCTTGTTTTTTACTAAACATTTCTTCTGCCTCCATATTAAGAACAAGAATAGAATAGTGAAGCAACTTCACGAGTTCGATTGTAGCAGACGGTATTGTAAAAGAATACATTTATGAAGCGTCTTTACGAAATCTTAATAAATCTTAATATGAAGGTGATTGTAGATTTAATAAATTATCTGACAATAGGAGATTACATGTGTACTTAATTGAAATAGGTTGGATTGCGTTGTGATTACAAGCGAATGTCTTGTGATTGTAAGAATAAAAGCGCATCAGAAGTGGGAAAAGAGGATATGGCGTATGAAAATCGAATGATATGATTAAGTCTGCGTAATTAGGTAAAAGAGGAGGATTTTATTATGCTCGTTCAAAGTTTATGTATCCCGAAGCACCAATGTGTCACGATTTCCGAAACAGCGACGATCCGTGAAGCGCTTGACACGCTTGAAAAAACCGGATACCGATGTGTCCCGGTTCTTAGTCAGACAGGACAGGATTTCAAGGGGAATATCTATAAGATGCACATTTATCGTCATGGGATGAATGGTGGCAGTTTAGACGACAATGTCATGTCGCTGATTAAGAATACATCCAAATACATCTATACAGGAAGTAATTTCTTTGAAGTCTTCTTCTCAATTAAGGAATTACCGTATATTGCGGTCTTAAATGACGACGGTCATTTTTTCGGTATCTTACCGCACGGGAAGATGCTTGGAATGCTTGAGGAAGCGTGGAATCGTGATTCGGGAAGTTACGTTCTGACGGTAGCCTTAAGCGAACAAAAAGGGGCACTCGAGAAGATTTCGAAGATCGTCAATAAATATTCAACGGTGGCGAGTCTGATGACCCTCGATGCGAAAAGTAGTGTCATGCGTCGCGTGTTAATTACGTTACCGACGGATTGTGATGAAAAGACGAAGAAAAAGATCGTGAAGAAACTTGACGAAAAGGGTCTTCGTGTCGTCGCTGTCGAAGATTTATCTGTTCGTGTATAATGGACCCGCACAAGACCAGTCATGACTGGTCTTTTTTTTGAGGGAAAGGAAGGATAGACGATGAAACTATTAGTAGTAGGAGCAGGTGCGATGAGTGAGGCGCTCGTTCAAGGGTGGGTCGCTTCTGGATTTAAGCGTGAGGACATTACGATGACGAATCGCAGTGGTGGAGCACGCTTGACGGAAGTCGCGGCGCGACACGGCATTCAAACGGTCGAACAAGAAGATGTCTCCTTATATGATGTCGTCATGCTTGGTATGCAACCTGATGGTGTACTTGCCTACGTAGCAAACCAACAATGGACGCACCAAACGATCGTTTCGATTGCGGCTCACATTACACCGAACGAAATCGAACAGTTGACGGAACGTCCGACAGTGGCTGCTATGCCGAATACACCGGTCGCGCATCGATTAGGAATGACTGGACTATGGTTCGGCTCACATGTGAATGAAGAGATCCGAAATGTAGTCGAGGCATTATTTGAACGTGTCGGAGAAATCGCGGAGGCAAATGAATCGACGATGCCAGCGTTCATGGCGGCAGCTGGATGTAGTCCAGCATTCTTCTATGAAATCGTAGCTGGTATGGTACCAGTTTTGACGGATGCCGGTTTTGAAGAGGGAAATGCACGTCGAATCGTTGCTCAAGCGATGAAAGGTTCAGCAGAGATTCTCATGCGTTCTAATGAGAGCACAGATCGTCTCATTGCTGACGTTGCAGCACCTGGTGGACCGACGGATCGTGGTGTCCAAGTGTTACGGGAGCGGCACCTGTTCGAAACGATGCAAGCGGCGCTACGAGAGAGTGCACGTGAAGCAAACGAATAATCCACTTCAGAACGCTTACGTATAATAAAATGCGTAAGCGTTTTTTTCGTTCACGAAAGTTTCACGTGAAACATAAGCAAAGCGATTGCATCTCGAAATGAGAATCCGTACACTATAAAAAGAAACCGTCCAGACGGTACAGTAAAATAGATAGGAAAAGGGGGAGGCTTTTGGCTAGTGCAAAAGCGCAAGAGACTCGTCGTCGGATTCTTGAAGCAACGACGACGATTATTTTGCAACAAGGATTCACCCAATTGACGCTTGAAGAAGTAGCGAAACAAGCAAATGTCTCAAAAGGTGGACTATTGTATCATTTTGCTTCGAAGGAAGCATTATTAATGGGGGTCATCGAGGCGCAAGAAGCACGACAATTTGAACTATATGAACAGCATCAGTTGACGATGGGACCGATGGAAGCGTTCGTGACGTTGCAAATCCAGCAACAAGAGGAGTTCCATCTCGACATGGATGCGCTTCTTTACTTGTTGTCCTTATTAAAGGATCATGCGACGTTCGTCGAGGAACGAAAGCGACAAGCGGAGCAGTTCTTCCGCCAACTGACAGAACAGATGGATCCGGTTGAAGTGTTATCGATTCGCTTTATATTAGACGGTTTGAAATTGTCGGAGCATTTTCAGTTTGGCGCACCGTCTCCAGATGTGCGACAACGATTAATTCAGCAATTAATAGAACGTGCACGACGACTAGATAAACAAATTGAAGAGTGAGGGAGAATCATACGATGAAAAAGATCATCCAGTTTTCGGTGAACAATAAGTTTGCCCTCTGGCTCATGACGATCATCATCACGGTTGCCGGTATTTATGCGGGAACATCGATGAAGCTCGAGACATTGCCAGACATCACGACACCGACCGTGTCGGTGACGACGATTTATCCAGGTGCTACACCAGAACAAGTTCTAGATGAAGTCAGTCGAGAACTTGAAAGTAAGGTTGAAAATTTGTCAGGAGTCGATACTGTACGTTCGACGTCCTTCCAAAATGCATCGAACCTACAAATCGACTATAACTTCAGTACGAATATGGAAGAAGCCGAGCAAAAAGTAAAAGAAGCTCTTTCAAACGTCGAATTGCCGGAAGGTGTTCAGGAACCACAAGTATCACGGATTTCCTTTGATGCATTCCCAGTCATCGGTTTTGCCGTTTCGGATAAGGAACGATCCCTATCTGAATTGACGAAACTCGTTGAAAACGAACTTCAACCAAAGCTTGAAGGAATCGAAGGGGCGCAGACGGTTCAAGTCGCGGGTCAAGAGATTCGCCGGATCGAAATTCGCTTCGATGAGAAAAAACTCGAACGTTACGGTCTAACCGAAGAGAATGCGAAACAATTAATTCAAGCTAATGATTCCCGTTTAGCGCTTGGCTTGTACGAGTTGGGAGATAAGGAACAAGCAGTCGTATTAGATGGAAAAGCAACGACGGTCAAGGAATTAAAAGATCTTCGTCTTCCATATACGCCGCCAGTATCGAATACTCCTGAAGCAGGACAAGCAGGACAAGCAGGACAAGCAGGACAAGCAGGACAAGCTCCATCGTCAGCCCCTGCGGCATCCCAAACGACAACAGCGACAGGCGCAACGTCCAGTCAGGCAACACAGACGGCGCCAACGCAAGTACCAACTGTCACGTTGTCGCAAGTTGCGACGATTGAGGATAAAGGGATCGAGGAATCGATCTCGCGTTCGAATGGTGAACGATCGATTGGTGTTCAAGTAACAAAGTCGCAAGATGCGAATACAGTCGATGTCGTCAATGCAGTCAAGCAGACGATCAAAGACTTCGAAAAAGAAAACGGTTCGGTCAATGCATCTGTGACACTTGATCAAGGTAAACCAATTGAGGAATCCGTTTCGACGATGATCAGTAAAGCATTGATTGGTGCGTTATTTGCGATTGTCATCATCTTGCTGTTCTTACGAAACATTAAATCAACGATCATTGCTGTTATTTCGATTCCGTTATCCCTTCTGATGGCAATTCTTGTCTTGAAGCAAATGGATATTTCCTTGAACATCATGACACTCGGAGCGATGACGGTCGCGATTGGTCGAGTCGTTGATGATTCCATCGTCGTCATCGAAAATATTTATCGTCGTTTGACGGATCCGACGGAAAAGTTAAAAGGAAAAGAACTGATCATCAGTGCAACACGAGAGGTCTTCATTCCAATCGCTTCGTCGACAATCGTTACGATCGCGGTCTTCTTACCACTCGGATTCGTTACGGGATTCGTTGGTGAGCTGTTCTTACCATTCGCTTTGACAGTCGTCTTTGCACTGTTCGCGTCCTTGATCGTTGCGGTTACGGTCGTTCCGATGTTCGCGGATTCGCTCTTTAAGCGTGGTAAAGCACCAAAACCGGAAAAAGAAGAGGGCGGAAAGTTGGCGAATGGGTATCGCCGTATGCTGAATTGGTCTCTTAACCATAAACTCATCGTCTTTGGTCTTTCAGTCTTGCTTTTGATCGGTAGTTTTGCTCTCGTACCAACGATTGGTGTCAACTTCTTGAATCAAGAAGGAGAAAAGACACTCTACGTCACGTACAATCCAAAACCAGGTCAAACGTTGGATGATTCGTTAAAAGCAGCTGATCAAGCAGAAGATTATTTCAACAAACAAAAAAATATCGATAATCTTCAGTTTACCGTCGGTGGAGAAAATCCATTGAATCCAGGGAATACGAAACAAGGTGTCTTCATCGTCCAATACGATCCAGACACGGAAGATTTCGCAGATGTTAAACAGACAGCCATCAAACAGCTGAATGCTGACATTCCGACAGGAGAATGGAAAGAGCAAGACTTTAGTGGTGGCGCAGCTTCGTCAGGCGTCTCGTATTCGATCTTCGCGAATAATATTGAAGATTTAGAAGCAGTAACACCGAAATTCGTCGATGCGATCGAAGGCGAAACGAAATATGTTCGAAAAGTAACGACAGATTTAAAAGAAGCGTATACGCAATATACGTTCGAAGTCGATCAGCAAAAAGCGGCTGAATTCGGCGTTTCAACAGCACAACTTGCGCAAGGCATTGCTAATGTCCAAGGAGAAGAAAAACCACTTTCTACTATTAAGGTAGATGGGAAGGAACTCGATGTCATCGTTCCAAACGAACAAACGACATACGATTCCGTTCAAGATTTGGAAGAGACGGATGTCGTGACACCACTTGGTGTTCGTAAACTGTCCGATTTTGTTGAAGTGAAAAAAGGAACGACACCTGACTCACTCAACGAACGCGATGGAAAACTCGTTGCTACGGTGACAGCAGAACTGAAAACGGATAAAGCAACAGAAGCTTCTCAAGCGATTGAAAAATCCGTCAAGAATATCGATCGTCCAACGGGTGTCTCATATGAGCAAGGCGGAGTTACTGAACAGATCCAAGAATCGTTCACACAACTCGGTCTAGCAATGGCAGCAGCTGTAGCCATCGTCTATCTCGTCCTTGTCATTACGTTCGGAGGAGCATTGACGCCACTCGTCATCTTGTTCTCACTTCCGTTCGCAATCATCGGTGGGCTCGTTGCACTTCTGATTACAGGCGAGACGATTTCTGTATCGTCCTTAATCGGTGCCTTGATGTTGATTGGGATCGTCGTGACGAATGCGATCGTCTTGATCGACCGTGTCATTCATAAAGAAGCAGAAGGTTTATCGACGCGTCAAGCACTACTCGATGCAGCAGGTACACGTTTACGTCCAATCTTGATGACAGCCCTTGCGACGATCGGTGCCCTTGCACCACTCGCGCTTGGACTCGAAGGCGGCGCATTAATTTCAAAAGGATTAGGCGTGACGGTCATCGGTGGACTTACAAGTTCGACATTGTTGACACTCCTTATCGTGCCGATCGTCTATGAATTCTTAGCACGTTTCCGTAAAAAGAAGTCAATTGATTCTTGAAAAAACGATTAAATCACTAAAACGGACAGATATGCAGAAATGGCGAGAATAAGCCATTCTGCATATCTGTTTTTTTGTTTTGTTACAAAAGTATTACAAGAAAGAATTCGCGTTAAATAACTGTAACATGATGAAAATCTGGAACATGATAGGATAAATACAGAAATTATCTGACAATTCAGACGTACAATACATTCATACATAAGAGGAGAATGAATCGATGAAAGCTGTCACTCGTGTTTTGTTAACCTTAACGTTACTTATCAGTAGTTGGACACTCGTCCCAGCATCAACGCAAGCTGCAACAAGTAAAAAAGTAGTAGTATCAGTGGATGTGTTGAATATTCGTGCAAAAGCTGCTGTATCGAGTAAACGAGTCGGGCAATTGAAACTTGGACAAGCTGTAACCGTCGTAGGTCAACTCAAAGAATGGTATCAAATCCGTCATCAGGGGAAATCAGCATACATCGCCTCTACATATACGAAAGCATATAACGCTAAAGCGACGAAAGGTCTTAGTAAAACAGGATCAACGATCGTTTCGGTAGCAGAAGGTCTTAAAGGACGTCCTTATGTTTTTGGTGCGACAGGTCCTGTTAGCTTTGATTGCTCAGGATTTACGCGTTACGTTTATCAAGCACTAGGAAAATTACTCCCACGTACGGCAGCGGCTCAATACTCAGCAACAAAACGTACGGCACCAGGCGCTGGTGATCTCGTCTTCTTTACACATGGAAGTGGGATTCAACACGTTGGAATCGCTGTCGATGGTGGTACGATGATCAATGCGAACTCGTATTATGGAAGAGTCGTCAAAGAATCGTTCCGTGGCGGTTACTGGGGATCACGGTATGTAGCAGCAGGGGCACTTTAAACGAAATGAAGCGGCGAATTCAAATCGATGAACTCGTCGCTTTTTTATATGGACTCAGGTATGAGGAAGAACAGTCGTTCCAGCAATGAACGCTGACGGCACTTCGATTTGTGGACGAGCAACGAGATCTTCCCGGACGGTTAATTGAAAAGCATGTCGCCCGATCGTGGCATACGGGATCGCAATCGTCGTCATCGCTAAGACTTCAGCGAGTTCACTTCCATCAAAACCAATGACAGACAGGTCTCCCGGGACCTGATAGCCTTGTTTACGGAGTTCCAAGATCAGACCCGCTGCCACGTGATCACTGGCGGTCAAGATGGCGGTCGGTCGTTGTTTTTGTTGCATCCAGCGCCTTGCGACGGTCGCACCATCTTCGATCGTCAACGTTTGTTCATAGACGAATTCATCACGTACGACCTCTTGATACGCATGTTTACGCGCTAAGCTATTCGTGCTGTCCGGTCGTCCGAGACAGATACCGATGCTTGTATGTCCTTGTTGTCGCAGATGTGCAAGTCCTTGTTGAAAGGCCGTATAGTGATCGATATAGACAGCAGCGACGTCTTCGTGGTGTTCACAAAAGACAATCGGTCCATAACGTTCATACGATAAAATCGCTGATAACGGAAGGCTGTGCGACACGACGATGAGTGCGTCGATCTCCTGTTGCGCTAGCGCATCAAGAGCGAGTTGCTCATGCGTTTCCACATAATTCGTTTGCCACGTCAAGAAACGATAACTGGCGTCAAAGGCAGCTTGTGCGATGCCTTGGAGAATGGCGGCGTGATATGGATGATCAACGAATGGGAGCATGACACCGACCGTCTTCGTCATGCCCGTCGAAAGATGGACAGCGGTTTGATTACGGATATAGCCAAGTTTTACTATCGCTTCTCGGACAGCTTGTCGCTTCTCGTTAGCAACGTAAGGGTGATCATTTAGTACACGTGAGACTGTCGTGACGGACACGTTTGCTTCACGTGCCAAGTCTCGGATGTTCGTCATCGCGCATCCCTCCTTTAGGTCTGGCGAGATAATCGTTGTTCAAGTCGGCGCCAATCCTGTCGCGAGACGGGAGCCGAGAATGGAGATGTCTGTTCAGCCAATTCATTGATTTTTGAGAGCAGTCGTGTTTTTTCTTGAGGAGATAAATCAGGATATTGATCAACCAACGTGTGTTGACACAAATAATAGCCTGCTGGTGTGTGCAATTGTTCAATCGCCCATTCAAAAGCAACATTCCGCTTGAATAGCTGGGTTAACCGAGTATGGATCGACATGATGATTACCTCCTTTTTAGTGTATATCAAGACGATAGGCTATGAAACGCGTTTCACGGCAAGAACTATTTTTGAGCAATGGATTGATTGAGAAAATTCAGCAAGAATTGACCAGTTAGACAAAGAAGTCTATGATTGTGACGATACAACACAAAGAGGGGCGAACGTAAAATGGAATCGACAGACTCGAAGCTGGCATTAAAAATGCTCGTTGTTCTATCTCGGACGATGCATGCGGTGACGGAGCAAGTGAAGGCAGACATCAAAACACATCAGTTGAATTTATCGGAATTCGGAGTTCTGGAATTGCTGTACCACAAAGGGGATACGCCTTTACAACAGATTGGCGATAAAATTCTGTTAACGAGCGGCAGTGTGACGTATGTTGTCGATAAACTCGAAAAGCGTGGATTGATTGCGCGAAAATCATGTGCGACGGATCGTCGTGTCACGTTTGGGACATTAACGGAAGCTGGGCGCGAACTAATGGAAGAGACATTCCCGAAACACGAAGCCTTTTTAGCAGACTTATTTAAGGATTTGTCGGTTTCTGAAAAGGAACAGTTGATTGATCAGTTGAAACGAATCGGTTTACGAGCCGAACATTATACGCCGCTCGAAAATGTGTAAGAATTAGCACTCATAAGATCAAGAAAGCTCAGGTCACGGACTTGAGCTTTTTTTTGTTCATTTGGAAGTCAAACTGATTGACAAACGAAAAGGTGGTTGGTATGTTTAGTTACAGAATTTACTTTAAATAAAAGGGAGAAATAATAATGACTAAATTACTTTATGTAACTGTTAACCCGAAAGCTACAGAACACTCTTTCAGCCTTCAAGTCGGTGAAGCATTCCTCGAAAGCTACAAAGCAGCGAATCCTTCAGCTGAAGTAGAAGTTCTTGACCTATACAACGAAACAGTCCAAGAAATCGATACAGACGTATTAAGCGCATGGGGCAAATTCGCAACTGGCGAAGAATTAACAGAAGTGGAGATCGCAAAAGTTGGCACGATGACAAAACATCTCGAGCAATACATGGAAGCAGATGAGTATGTTTTCGTCACACCAATGTGGAACTTCTCTTTCCCAGCACGTCTCAAAATGTACATCGACAGCGTACTTCTTGCAGGTAAAACATTCGCTTACACTGCAGAAGGTCCAAAAGGCTTGATGGAAGGCAAAAAAGCACTCCACATCCAAGCGACAGGTGGCGTCTACACAGGATCTGGTCTCAACTTCGGTGATGACTACCTCCGTCAAGCACTTGCTTTCACTGGTGTAACAGACTACGATGCACTCTTCATCGAAGGTATGGCGATGAACCCAGAAAAAGCAGAAGAGATCAAAGAAGCAGCGATCGCAAAAGCGAAAGAACTCGGTCGTTCATTCTCGACTGTCAACGCATAAGATAAGTGTCAAAAAGGCTCCCGCCGTGTCGGGAGCCTTTTTGTGTGCTCTTAAGAGAGCGTTGATTTTTTGCGAAGCACAAGCGTCAGGAAGAGCAACAAATCTTTTAATTTCTCAAAGCCGCGGGGATGCGTCGAGATACGATAGAGCCACTCTAGCTTGAGGCGACGGAATAATTTTGGAGCACGCTTACTATGTCCGGACCAGACATCGAATGCACCACCGACACCGATGAAGATGCCGTGATCGACTTGATCATAAACAGAAGCGATCCATTCCTCCTGTTTTGGCGCACCGAGTGCGACGAGGATAAGATCAGCTTGTACTTCTGCGATCGCTCGCGTTGCTTCCTCTGTCTTTCCAAAACCGTGAAACGTACCGACGAAGCGGATGTTCGGAAAACGAATCGATAACTGATGGATCAACGATTTCATGACTTCCGGGCGTCCACCAAGCAAAAAGACACGCTTCTTCAGTTCATCTGCCGTCCGCAATAGTTCACGTGCCGTCTCGATCCCTGGCAATGTCGCAGTGAGGGGCGCTCCCATTCGTTTACTGGCAGCGGTCACACCAATACCATCTGGTGTGATAAACGTCGCCTGCCGTAAAATGGCTTCGTAAGAAGGTTCGCGCAATGCACGCAACACGAGCTCAGGATTCGCCGTGACAAGAAAGGCTTTTCCGCGGTCGTGTAAGATTGTTTTAATATGGGTATACCATTGCGAAGGTGTCGCATCGACGAATGGTAGTCCGAATAATTGTTTTGTCTGAATCATAGTTTCCCACCTCATCATCCATCATAGCAGAATCAAGACGTACGAACAGCGACTTGAGACTGAAAAAGGAGCGGATCCACGTGCATCCATCTTGGCAAACGGTGTTAAAAGAAGAAAAGGAAAAACCTTATTTTCAGGAGCTGTGGGCTTTTTTGAAGGAAGCCTATCAAACGACGACCGTCTATCCTCCGAAAGAGCGGATCTTTCATGCGTTTGATGCGGTCGCACCGGAAGACGTCCGGTGCGTCATTTTAGGACAAGATCCCTACCATGGTCCACGACAAGCGAACGGACTCAGCTTTTCTGTCCATGACGGAGTTCCGATCCCGCCGTCCCTTCGAAACATGTATAAGGAACTCGTCGCGGATATCGGTTGTCCGGCTCCGACATCCGGAAATCTCGAAGCTTGGTCACGACAAGGTGTCTTTTTACTGAATACGTCGCTCACGGTTGAAGAAGGAAAAGCGGGATCGCATGCTAAAAAAGGCTGGGCATCGTTCACGGATCGGGTCATTGAAGTCCTAGGAACACAGACACAACCGATCGTGTTCATCCTATGGGGAAATCACGCGAAGAGTAAAAAGGTGCTGATTGATACGAATCGTCATCTTGTTCTCGAAGCCGTTCATCCAAGTCCCTTATCAGCGAGCCGAGGATTTTTCGGTAGCAAACCTTATTCGCAAACGAATGCTTGGCTGAAAGAGCAGGGAAGAGAGCCAATTGACTGGTGTTTATCGTAAATCAAAAGCGTGTGTTCC
>NZ_DJTL01000010.1:33759-74070 GCF_002439205.1 Exiguobacterium sp. UBA6309
GGAACACACGCTTTTGATTTACTCAGTGACTTGAGATAGTCGGTTCTTCATCCATCATGAACTTTTCGACGACGAGGGCGACACCATCTTCATCATTCGAAGCGGTCATATACTGGGCTTTTTCTTTAACGGTATCGGCTGCATTCGCCATCGCGACGCCAAGACCTGCCCATTCGATCATCGATAGATCGTTGTTGCCGTCTCCACAAGCAATGACTTCTTCCTGAGCGATACCAAGCTTCTCAGACAGTAAGGCAAGGCTTGTGCCTTTTGTGACACCGTCTTCCGTGAATTCAAGGAAAAATGGCTTTGAGCGAGCAACCGCGAGTTCCCCTGCAAGCTCTTGTTGAAGCGTCTGCTCGACCCGCGCGAGGTGTGTCTCTTCTGCCATCATTAAACACTTGACGACAGGTGTTTGAATCGCTGTTTTAAAATCAGCGACGGGAATGACGTCCATACCAGTCAATTGTCCTTCGAGTGTCGTATACTCATTCGGCTGTTCTGTCAGAATCTCATGTCCGACATACGTGTGAATGTAGACATCCTCACGTTTACTTACATCATAAAGACGATGGACCGTCTCCGGAGAGAGGGTACTGAGGAAAAGTGATTCGTTCGTTTTGCAATCGATGATCGAAGCTCCGTTGAAGCTCAGGATGTAGCTTCCGTATCGTGCGAGTTCTAGTTCTTCTGCAAGATCAAGCATCGCATATGTCGGACGACCGCTTGCAAGAACGACTTTCTTCCCGCGACGTTGCGCAGCAAGTAAGGCTTCTTTCGTACGTGGTGAAATCGTATGATCACTTGTCAACAAGGTATCATCTAAATCGAGAACAATCATTTTGTACGTCATACATTCAAACCCCTTTCAATTATCTGTATATCGTAACAACTTGTGTCCCATTCGACAATATACTCTCCATTGAGAGAGTATGATAAAGTGGAAACAGAGCCCGTACGGAAAGGATTCCAACTTTATGAAATATCTCTTCATGATCATATCAAGTCTATTATTAGCAGGATGCAGTACGATGTTTCCGCATCCCGCCTCTCTACTCGAACATCCGTCCCTTCCGGCATGGGAGCAGTCGTTGAAAGAGCGGATTGACCGCGATTTGCCGAAACAGGCAGAAATCGTGGCGCCACGAAATCAAGCAGTATCCCGTCTATACGAACTCGTTGATTTAGATCGAAACGGTAAGGATGAGGCGATCACCTTCTACCGTAGTGAGCAGGATGGACGTTTCACGATTCATCTTCTCGTTCATGAACGACAAGGTGAAAAATGGCGACTTGTGACACGGCAGACAGTTGCTGATGGGCGAGCCATCGATCGACTCGAAGTCGTATCTGACGCGCAACATAAACAAAACCATTTAGTCATCGGGATTACCAGTTATGGTGAAAACACGTTATATATCATTGAACAGCTGTTGTCGAAGCAACGAGATGTCACGAAGGTGGATCGGTATGACCGCCTGTCGGTGAATGATTTGAATCAAGATCGCGAGCGAGATATGGTGCTTCTACAAAAGGGAAGTCCATCTCGTTTGATCTATTATAAGGATATCTTGTCGGAAAAGCGTCAAGAGACGACGCTAGCGACAAAAGATGGCGATTTATTCGCAGAACATGATTTATTTGAAGTCGATACGATCAATGCTGCGCGCAATAAAGGCTTGATTGTCTCTTATACACGTGATGCTAAGATGCACATCGCATTATTCCGTTTAGCGAACGATACGTTGGAACAAGTGCGCTTCGGTCAAGTCGATGAGATCGTTGAACCAATGTATACGTTTCCGAAGGATGTCGATCAAGACGGAATCGTCGAGTTCGGTCATCAATATACGCCGGGCGGTAGTGAAGGGCGTGAAGGTGAGCCGAAACCACGTATTACCGCGTACTACACATGGAATGGATCGGACAATCCGCCATTTCTTGAGAGTGGATTCGAACTACGGGAAGAGCAGTACATTGATCAGGAATACAATTTCGTTATGCGTTTCCCGGCCAATTGGGCGACACGGGAAACGATCGAAAAACGTGAAAATCGCGTTCGTTTCATCAATCGGGATACGAAGCAGGTTGATTTTGAATTAGAGATCATTCCAAAGAATCAATACATTGCTAGTGACCAAAAACGAAAAATTAAAGAGGGCATCGACTATGTCTATGTGATCGATGCGACGAAGGATTATGAAATGTTCGTCAATCGTGTCACACTCGTGGAATAAAGAATCAGGGGGAGAAAAGAATGACCAAAATACTAGTAGCCGAGGATGAACACGCGATTCGCAGTTTCATCGTCATCAATTTGAAACGGGCAGGCTATGACGTCATTGAAGCAGAAAACGGAAAAGAGGCACTCGCGCAATTTGATCAACAAACCTTTGATATTCTGTTACTGGATATCATGATGCCGGAAGTCGATGGTTTCGCTGTCTGTGAACAGGCGCGGGCGAAGGATGAAGTGGTCGGGATCATCATGCTGACGGCACGGACGCGAGAAGAAGATAAAGTCATGGGACTAAGCGTAGGGGCGGATGACTACATCGCGAAGCCGTTCAGTCCAGCAGAATTACTCGCACGTATCCAGTCGCTCCTGCGACGGGTAGAGACATTACGCCGCAGAAAACAGCCGCGTGAACTTGTTTCTGGACCGTTCCGAATTGATTTAGGAGCGAAGCGTGTCCAAAAAGACGGCATTGACGTCGAAGTGACGCCGACTGAATATGATTTACTTTGTCATTTCATTAAAAATGAGGATCAAGTCATGTCGCGAGATGAACTACTCGATGCGGTATGGGGCGAGAACTATTTCGGCGATCGAAAGACAGTCGATGTCAACATTCGCCGTCTTCGTCAAAAAATCGAAGAAAATCCAGCGGAACCGAAGTTCATCGAGACACTGTGGGGACATGGATACAAGTGGCGTAACGAAGAATGAAGCGCCAGATATTGATTCGATTCATGACGATCATCACGGTGACGGTCCTACTTGTCATCGGGATTCTCTCATTCGTGACCTATAACTATTATTACGTGACGGCGACGGATGTCTTGAAACGTCATGCGAATGCGAGTGCGGTGTTGTTTGCAAATAGTGGTCTCGCTTATGATTACACGGATTCAGAAGCGACGATTCATGATGTACTCGATTCTTATGCCTATCCAGATGCAGAAATCGAAGTGTTGGATGCGACAGGCATTCCGCGTTATTCCTCGACAGGGTTCATTTCGCAACGTAAATTGACGCGAGAGGCAGTCAATCAAGTAAGAGCGGGTCAAACCGTCACGAAACGATATGACGATGAGGCGACGGGAGAGCATTTGCTGGAAGTGACGGAACCTGTCGTGTCATTCGGTCAGACGACGGGAGCGCTCCGTTATACGACATCGCTTGAACGAATCAACCGACGTGTGATTGAAATTTGTTTAGCAATCGTCCTCTTGGGTACAGTAGTTTGGGGACTTGCCTTCATTTATTCCTCACGTCTGGTGTCTTCGATCGTTCGACCTATCCAAGAGGTCATCGGTGCGTCGGACCAAATCGCGAAACAACATTACGACGTTAAGGTGAACGAGGAGTATTCGTTCGAACTTGGAGAACTAGCACGGACGATCAATTATATGGGGCAACAGATCAAACAACAGGAAACATTGAAAGATGAATTCATTTCGGGTATCTCCCACGAGTTACGGACACCGTTGACATCGATCAAAGGCTGGAGTGAGACGTTACTCGTCGAACAGGATCAGTTGCCGGAAGAGGCGTCGCTTGGGATGGGCATCATTCATTCAGAGACGGAGCGTTTGATTTCGCTCGTTGAACAGTTACTCGATTTCTCAAAACTCGAGACGAGTCGTCTCGTCCTATACCGTCAGGAAGTCAACTTAACGGAAATCATCGAGACCGTCGCAGCGCAACTACGTCAAAAGCTGGAAGAGAAAAATGTTCAGATCGTGCAAAAGTTACCGGCGCAAGTCATTGGTCTATACGACGAAAACCGATTGAAACAAGTCTTCTTGAACCTGCTTGATAATGCAATCCGTTTTTCACCAATTGGAGGAGCGATTACGGTTCGACTCGTTCGTTCCGAGCGTGTGTTATTCCTTTCTTTCAGTGACGAAGGACCTGGTATTCCGAAAGAACACCTACGTCATGTCACGGAAAAGTTTTATCAAGTGCAAAAAGGAAAGGGCGGAACGGGACTCGGGCTATCGATTTGTCGAGAGCTTGTTGAAGCACATGAAGGCAAGCTATTCATCGACAATCAGCCAGAAGGCGGCGTCATCGCGACGATTCTGCTCCCTGTCACGAAAGCGTAAACACTCAGACAGGCAGAGTGAAACAGAAACTGGTAAAGTAAAGTGGATTATAGTACGAAATGGATCAGATGATAGGAAACGGAGGAATCAGTCATGGCACTTGGTGTTTCAAATGGTACGCTTCAACCGCTCTCCGGAAAACCGAATGCGGTATCTACTCAAACCGATCTACAGGATATGAAAATGCGTCCGCTCCCGTTCAAAGGAACGCTTGCGGATTCGAAGTTCCACCTCTTACGTATTCTACAAAGCCTCGACCGAGTCAAAATCGTTAAGGAGGAAGGAACATACATCCATGCCATCTTCACGAGTAAAGTCTTTCGCTTCAAGGATGACGTCGAATTTTACTTCGATGAAGCCGCACAAGTGATTCATTTCCGTTCGGCATCACGTGTCGGATACTCTGACTGGGGCGTCAACCGTAAACGGATGGAAGACATCACACGTCGGTATGAGGAGGGTTTGCGATGAAGACCTATCAATTAGTTGTCATCGGTGGTGGTGCAGCCGGAATGACGATTGCTGCCGGTGCAGCAAGTCTTGGTGCACATGTTGCCCTGATTGAACGTCATGCACATCTAGGTGGAGATTGTCTCCATTATGGTTGTGTTCCTTCAAAGGCTTTGATTGAAGCCGCACACGACGTGCACGTCATGAAGCGGACGGCTGAAAAATACAACGTGACGCTGAACGGAGACGCGGTCTATTCTAAAACGAAAGCAAGCGTTGATCGTGCGCGTAACATCATTCAATCCCATGATGGAACGAAACGATTTGAAGATCTTGGTGTCGATGTCTATATCGGAGAAGCGACATTCCTTAGTGCACATGAAGTCGAAGTAGCGGGACAGCTTGTCGTTGGTGAAAAGTTTGCGATCTCAACAGGATCCCAACCGATCATTCCACCGATTGATGGGCTAGATACGATCGATTATTTAACGAACGAGACGATCTTTGAATTAACAGAGCGTCCTGAGCGGCTGCTCGTTATTGGTGGTGGGGCGATCGGTCTTGAGCTGTCGCAAGCTTACGCGCACCTCGGAACGGAAGTCACAGTTATCGAGGGCATGAAGACGCTGCTCGGAAAAGAAGATCGTGACATGGTCGAAGTCATTCAACGTCAGCTCGAGCAAGAATTGACGTTGCATCTCGATACGAAGGTCACGCATGTCCGCAAGTCAGCTGGAGGCATCGAAGTGACGGTCGAAGCAAATGGGGAATCACGTGTCATCGAAACGGATGCCGTTCTTGTCGCGGTCGGTCGTAAGCCACGCATCGAGGCGTTACGTCTTGATCGGGCTGGTGTTCATGTCGAAAAAGGATTCGTTCAAGTCGACGGTTCGCTCCGGACAAGTCAGCGGCATATCTTTGCCGTCGGAGATACGATTGATTCCTTACCGTTTACGCACGTCGCAGGACTAGAAGGAAAAACCGTCGTCACAAATGCTTTGTTCGGTTTACGGACGAAACCTGATTATCGAGCGGTCCCGTGGGTAACATTCACAACGCCTGAATTGTTCCATCTCGGTTTGACAGAAGAAGAAGCACGTAAGAAACACGGTGACATCAAAGTCTACCAGACGGGTCTCGATGAAGTGGATCGTTTCGTCATCAATGGTCAGACGGAAGGGCGCGTCAAGCTCATCGCCGATAAACGCGGGAAACTGATCGGGGCACATGCGATCGGAGAACAAGCCGGCGAGTGGATGCAAGAAGTCGTCTATGCAATGGCACGTAAAGATAAGGTCGGTCAACTGTCACGTGTCGTGCATCCGTATCCGATTCGTGGTGCTGCCGTTCAGCGTGCTGCTGATGTCTACTGGCGTGAGCGTTTATTCGCTGGTCCGATCCCAAAATGGTTGAAACGTTATTTCGACTGGAAACAAGGAGAATGATTCATGCAACAACCTGCTACTAAACGGAATTTTGTCCCACTCGTCATCCTGTTGACTCTTGTCATCAACCTACTCGTGGCTCTCTTATTTTTTGCGCCACCTGTACAAGTCGACTCAGGATTCGATTGGACGTTACTTCCTTTTTTGAACGCCATCTTTAATAGTTTTACCTTCATGCTGTTGCTCGGGGCATGGATTTCGATTCGTCGCGGTAACCGTGTGAATCATCGCCGCTTCATTGGTGGTGCGATGACGACGACAACGCTATTCTTGATTTCATACGTCACGTACCATGCAGTCAGTGAATCGACGAAGTTCGGTGGAGAAGGATTTGTTCGTCCGATCTATTTCTTCATCTTGATTACGCACATCATTCTAGCTGCAGTCATCGTCCCGCTCGTCTTGATGTCACTCGCGCATGCTGTGAATCAAAATTTCGAGAAGCATAAAAAATGGACACGCTTTACGATGCCGCTTTGGTTATACGTCAGCTTCACTGGCGTCATCGTCTATATCATGATTCGTCCGTATTATTGAAAAGATCCTTCGTGGTAACCAACCACGAAGGATCTTTTTTTACGTGCCGGACTTAACTTTCGTTTCGTCGAGTACGTTTGCTTTTAAGTCGATCAATGGTCGAATCAATACCTCGACACGTCGATTCTGACTACGACCGGCTTCTGTTTGATTGGACGCAATCGGTTGGAACTCTCCGTAACCGCTGACAGTAAACCGTTTTGGTTCGAGCTTTGGATTGCGTTGTAAGGCACGCATGAAACTGATCGCCCGGTCTGCACTGAGTTCCCAGTTTGATGGATACTGTGCCGTATTGATTGGGATATTATCCGTATGACCGGAGACTTGAATCTGACGTTGTCCTGCCTTGACGAGTAGTGCACTCATGCCTTCTGCGATTTGAAGCGAGCGTCCTCTTACTTCTGCTTGAGCTGGCGAGAAGAGGGCTCGGTCACGAATCGTGAAGACAAGTCCTTCATTTGTAATTTCCACCTTGATGTCTTTTTCGAGCTGTTCATTTTTGATATATTTGTTTGCTTCGTCTTTAATCTTCTCGAGTTCTGCGATTTCATAGCTTTGTGCCTTCGTTCGCGCGTCGAGTTTTTTCGAATCCTCTTCTTCTTGAGTGGAGAGCGAGCTGTTCGTAATCATCCCTGAACCACCATTGAAGACGGAGCTAAACGACTGGGACATCGCTTTTAGCTTGACGGCATCGACATTACTCGAAGCAAAAAGAACGATGAAGAGTGCTAGAAGTAAGGTCAATAAGTCGGCGTAGGGAATCAACCAGCCTTCGGAGATATGTTCGTCATGCGGCTTCTTTTTCCGCTTCATAGTTCGCACGCTCCTTCGGTGTCAGGTACACGAGTAGCTTATCTTCTAAGTTTTTTGGTGATTCACCGTTTTGGATCGACAGAATGCCTTCGATCATCATCTCGTACAGTTGAATCTCGCTCGCTGATTTTTGCTTCAGTTTCGTTGCGAACGGGAACCAAAGGACATACCCGGTGAAAATCCCGAACAGCGTCGCGATGAAGGCACCTGAGATCGCATGACCTAATTTTTCAATATCCGACAGATCGGATAAAGCGGCAACAAGACCGACGACGGCACCGAGAACCCCAAGGGTCGGAGCGTAAGTTCCAGCTTGCGTGAAGATGTTTGCATTGGCATGATGCCGTTCCGTCATGTTTTCGAGGTCGCGCGTCATGACGTCCTCGACATATTCAGATGGCTGCCCATCGATGACCATCATGACACCACGCTTCATGAACGCATTGTCGACTTCTTCTAAAGCTGCTTCTAATGACAGCAGTCCTTCTTTCCGTGCTTGCGTCGAAAGTGTCAGAAACTGTCCGAGTAAGACTTGTTTCGTCATTAATTTTTGTTCGAAAAAGATGACTTTAAACAGTGCCGGTAGTACCTTTAGGCGTTCCTTCGGGAAGGAAATCATGATGGCAGCGGCTGTCCCGACGAAGATGATGACGAGGGCTGCAGGGTTAAGTAGGGCGACTGGAGGCGCACCTTTTAAGATCATTCCTCCGATCAATGTGATAAGACCTAGTATGATCCCGATTATCGACACGATATCCATGATTGATGTGTGCCACCTTTCTGTATGTAATGCGTATAAGAACGAAAAATAAAAGAGCAGAAGACACTTCTTCTGCTCGGAAATCCAAAAACCGAGAATCAAGCGCCGTTTTCATCGATTAGCATTTGAATGCTTTCGTTTCGTTCGTCACGCTCTATATCGGTCAGTACGTCGTATTTTTTTAACACTTGATACAATTCATTTAGAATCGGTTGCTCCAAATGTAGTGACAAGAGTTCCTCAAATTGATAATACAATTGCGCAGGCATCCATTGTGATTGCCGTTCCAGCCTTCGCCAGACATCCTCAATCGAATGATCAGCCATCTTAGGGTCCACTGTTTCCCTCAACCTCCTTTAATGATTACACGTCCACTTTTATCTAGTTTACCAAAAAAATAAGAAAACGTTTAGTCGATTGCATATTTCGATAGAACTTCTTAATTCGAGGGAGTATGATAAAGACAATTCTGTCTGAAAAAATCTAGGGGGAGTAAGATGTTCTCGCATAAAAGACGTTCACCACTGGCACGTTTTGGTCGTGTGGGTGAATTGATGTATCATCAGTTGTTCGATAAACCGGCACGCTTCATCGCGACGGGTTTCACATTGACGATTTTGCTAGGTGGTTTTTTGTTGTGGTTGCCTATTTCGCAACAGGAGGGGCAAGATATCTCCTTCATCGATTGTTTGTTCGTCGCGACTTCTGCCGGAACCGTTACCGGTCT
Source organism: Exiguobacterium sp. UBA6309 (assembly GCF_002439205.1). NCBI lineage: Bacteria > Bacillati > Bacillota > Bacilli > Caryophanales > Exiguobacterium > Exiguobacterium sp. UBA6309. The sequence continues at coordinate 42,824 of NZ_DJTL01000010.1, forward strand.
CTCGACGATTAATATCGCGGAAGCCTTTAATCTGTTCGGGCAACTTATCATGATGCTCTTGATTCAGGTAGGAGGGCTCGGCTTCATGACGATTGCGCTCGTCTTACTGAGCGTGACAGGGCGAAAAATCGGAATTCGTCAGCGCATCATCATCCAAGAGATGTTCAACCTCGATAGCCCAGGGGGAACGATTCGTCTTGTTCGAAATATCATCGTCACGACAGTCCTTGTCGAAATCGTTGGTATGTTCTTGATTGCGCTCGATTTGTTCATTCAATACAAATATAGCTTTGGGAAAGCACTTTACTACGGTTTGTTCCACGCCGTATCTGCCTTTAACAATGCAGGGTTCGCACTTTGGGGCGATAACTTGATTGGTTTCCAACAAGATACGACGTTCATCCTGACGATTGCGGCGCTCTTGATGATTGGTGGATTAGGCTTTACGGTCATTGCTGACATCGCGGGAAAACGAAGCTTCAAAAAAATCTCTCTGCACTCGAAATTGATGGTGCTGTCGTTATTCGTCATCAATGGACTGGGTGTCTTAGCGATGATGCTCTATGAATGGGTGTCTCACTTAGGTTCATTACGCGACGAGTCGTTCTTTCATGCACTTCATATCGTATTCTTCCAAGTCGTCACGACACGGACGGCTGGTTTCCAGACAATCGACTTAACGACGATGGTGCCGCTCTCGATCGGCTTGATGATGGTCTTGATGTACATCGGAGCAGGTTCCGCGTCGACAGGCTCCGGGATCAAGGTCACGACGGCGGCAGTTATCTTAAAGAATGTCTGGACGTATCTACGCGGACAGCGTGAGACCGTGCTGATGCGACGGACGGTGCAAGCACAGGCAATCCAAAAAGCGTACGCGATTGCTGTCTTCAGTTTACTGTTCATTGCTTTAATTACGACGTTCCTGGCGTTGACCCAGCCGAACATTTCCTTTATTGGTTTATTCTTTGAGACCGTCTCCGCATTCGGGACGGTCGGTCTATCATTGAATGTGACACCAGAGTTAAACAGCTTTGGGAAGTTTTTGATCATGTTCATGATGTTACTCGGACGTGTCGGCTCCTTAACGATTCTGTTCACGTTCGCGACGCAACGAGATCGAACGATTCGTTATCCAAAAGAGAATATGTTGATCGGGTAACCGATGAAAAAGTCCAATCGACTTCCCTTGAGGAAGAACGATTGGACTTTTTTAGTGTGTCGCGTGTGTTTGGTAATAATGGACGAGCCGAGGCATCGTTTCTGTTAGGTCCGGACAAATGATTCCGGTATCTCGTAAATCACGTAAGACCTGTGTTGTATCGTATTGAACGGGATGGATGAAATAATCGAGTGTCTGACGTTGCATCTGGAGTCGTTTTGCGACGGTGGGTGTCAACGCTGTACTGATGAGCCGAAATGGTACGATACCACGCGGGTAACGTCCATAATAGGCGACATGTAACATCTCGAAAATCGCGCGTGCGCCATGTGGAAATGGATCCGTCAGATGATATGTCTTATTTTTTCCGACGGGTGCATGACTGAGATAAGCAGTCGCTTCAATGACATAATCATATGGCACGAGATTGACGAGCGCGTTTGCTCGACCAGGATACGGAAGAGGAGCAAAGGATTGCAGGAAACGCATCGCGTTCAAAACAAAATAAACACCATCCCATTTCGGTGTTTCACCTGTTTCAGAATGTCCGACGACGATGCCGGGGCGGATGATTGTATAGGGAATCGTTCCGAGTTCTTTGCGTAAGCGCACTTCAGCAAGGTATTTTGTTTCTTCGTAAGCATTTTTAAAGCGACTTGCCTGTAATTCCTCTTCGAGAATCGTGCCGGAGCGCAGACCGGAGACATACGCTGTACTGAAGTAGATGTAGCGTTCTAAAGCACGGCACGTGTGGGCAAACTGCGTCACGTTCGCGGTACCGATGACATTGATCCGAAAGGCAGGTTCATATGCCGTAGCTAAATCGTATAGCGCAGCAAGATGAAAAATATGTGTGACCTCTTGTTGCAGGATCATCCGTATATCAGACGATAAAGCAAGTTGTTCGACCGTGATATCGCCTTCGTGCAACACGAGTTGCTCGGGTCGTAAAGATGTGCGTTCTAAAAGGTCATCGCGTCGCTTAACAGCTGCGTTTCGTTCTGACGATAAATGAAGCACATGAAAACAAGCGATTTGATTTGGAATTCGTGCTAGTTGTTCAATTAGTTTAGTCGCTAAAAAGCCGGGAAAACCCGTCATGAAATAGGTCCGCATCAATTCCATTCCTTTCTTGGATCGCGTTCAAGAACGACGGTGAACGTCGAACCATCATTGATTTCTGATTCAACTGAAATCGCTCCTCCGTGTGATTCGATGATTTCCTTACAGATGGCAAGACCGAGTCCGGTACCACCAATTTTCCGGATGTCCGAGTTATCGACCCGGTAAAATTTCGTAAAGAGCTTGTCGAATGCATTTTGTGGAATACCGAGTCCGTAATCGGTCACGGAGAACGTCGCTTTCTCTTCGTTTGCTGAGAGACGGACTTGAATGTGATCCGCCTGTGGAGAGTATTTAATAGCATTCGAAAGCAAGTTCAACATGACTTGCTTGATTTTGTGCTCATCCGCAAAAACGAGTACGGGATCTTCCGGTAGTTCCAATTCAATCCGGTGTTCGACGGTTTCCCGATAGGTATCGACGGTCGATGTGAGGAGATCGCGTAATGAGAACGAGGTAAAGGTATACTCCTGTTTTCCACCCTCTAGACGCTGAATATCTAAAAACTCATTTAATAGTGTCGTCAGCCGTTTGGTCTCTTCGTGAACGATTTCGACATAACGTTTGATTTTATCAGCTGGTTGCTCTCGGTAGCGAAGCAATTCCATATACCCGAGGATCGATGAGAGTGGCGTCCGTAACTCATGCGATACGGTACTGACAAGTTCATCCTTGACTTGATCCATCTTTGCTTCCTCAGTTCGGTCACGGAAAACGAATAAGAAACCATGACGAGAAATACGACTCTTTTCCTTCTTGATCGCCGTCGCATAAAATTCAAAATAAAGTGGACTCGATTCGTTCGGTCGCTGTAACGTAAAACGAAACGATAGTTCAGAATATTTTCCGGCGAGTAATTCTTCTACTTGTCGGAGCATCTCGAATCGAGTGTTCAAATCGAGATTCGGAATCAGACTGATCCGTTCTTGGATCTTACTTGGCGCAATCCCTGGTACATCAAGTAACTTGCGTGCTTTGACGTTCATGAAGATGAAACTTCCATCCTCTTCCGTCAGCAGGAATCCTTCATTAGAGGCTTGAAGAATCGATTGTGTGATGTCACGTTGACGCATGATGGCATTTTTTTCACGTTCAAGCATTTTCTCGATTTTTTTTCGTTCCGTGATATCACGAACGACGGCGACGCGCATACGGATATTGTTGTAGATGATTTCACGTGGGAAAACTTCAATTTCGACAGAAGTTCCGTCGGCACGTTGACCAAGAACTTCATAGGGTTCTTCTCGATGTTCTTCGATTCGTTGTAAGACACGCGCATGATGATCCGGATGAATCAACTCAAGCGTCGTTTTTCCTTTCATCTTTTCAAGCTTCGTCCGGAAGATGACCTCTGCTGCGCGGTTGGCATCGATGATGATGCCATGGTCATGAAAAATGACGGCTTCGACGACGGACTCCGAGAAGAGTCGGAAGCGGCGTTCACTTTTCGTCAGGTGCCATTCGATTTGTTTTTGTGTCGTGATGTCCTGAATGAGTAAAAAGTACGTATCATTCGGCAGACGTGTCATATAAAGCCGTCCATGGAACGTCGAACCATCCAGACGATGATAGGTCCATTCATTTTCCGCTTCCCGACCATGGAGTAAGAAGAGTTGTTCATCGGATAAATCTTTCAGGTTCAGTTGTTCAAGATGTTGACGGCGGGTAGCAACTTCCTTTGCGTCATGGAGAATCGTCGGTTTTAGACCGATGATGTCTTCGGCATGATCGAATCGGAATAAGGTACTCGCAACCTCGTTATATGCTCGAATCCGAAACTCCGGATCTGTGATGAATAAGGCAGCATCAAAAGTTGAATCAAATAAGTCTTCTATTTTAAGAGAAGCGACATGGACAAGAAAATAGTCAGTCTCTTCAATCGCTGTGACTGTTAACTGATGTGTCGTCAAAATGACGGTTTCCTGTTGGATCGGAAACAAATCATCCGTAATCGAAAAAAGTTCCTGGATCGTTTCTTTATCCGGAGTGGTCATGAACTGGTGTTGAAACGCGTCATTATGAAAGTGAATCTTTCCATCTGCATCGACAAGAAGTACGGGTTCTTTCATAGCACGTAACGTCGAATGGATGATCCGTAGCGATGAAGGGGATGAATGTTCTGCCATGAGCTACCTCCTTACTGGTCTTCGACCATGGATTTTAAGACAGTCTTTCCTCGTTAGTTTACTTCTGCAAGACGAGCCGCGTTTCCTGTCGAAGGAAGCAACCAACGAAGAATTTTAGTATAGTGAAAAAAAGGTCACGACGAAGTAGAGGGGAAAAGTAGGATGAAACAATTAAAAAGAAAACGATTGTTACTAGCAGCTTTGTTTGCCATGATAGGAGTTTTCGGAACTTATTTTTTTTCAAGTTCTTGGGAACCTTTAATCTTAATCATCAGTATAGTAGGGTGTATCCTTTTTCTTCTTTTGTCCGTTTTAACGCCGTCGCTTGAAAAAAGACTCGATCGAATGGAAGGACGAGAATTTGAAGAATGGCTTGCCGATTTATTTGAAACAGCAGGATATCGGGTCGAGTTGACACCTGCCTCACGCGACTTCGGAGCAGATTTGTTGATAGAGGATGAACGAGGGTATAAGATTGCCATCCAGGCGAAGCGATACAGTGCGGCTGTAGGGCTCGAAGCGGTTCAACAGGTCGCTGCCTCGGTTCCATTCTACGGAATGGACGAGGGATGGGTCGTTACGAATTCGACCTTTACAGAAGCCGCGTATCAACTGGCAGAACCGAATCAAGTTCGTCTCATCGATCGGGAAGAATTGCTCGCATTTGCAAAGGAGATGAACCTGCATTGAACTTGTCGAATGATTGTCGACAAAAGGGGGTTGTCAATTTGAAGAAACGGTGCAATAATCATTTTCGTTAACGAAATATCATACAGATAAAGAAAGTTAAACTATACAGGATGTCTAAATAAACTGGGGACGAAAAACCAGCACGTTTTAGCAGTGAGAGGAGAATTTCTGTTGCGCAAAGTTGTCTATGTGCAGGGTTGCGTTTTTTCGCAAGGTCATGCCGCGATTTATGATGAAGCGCACCAAATGATCGGTGCGGTTCAACACGACGAAAACGGTCGTGTTCAAGTAATGAATGGTGAAGGTAGAGGGGTAGCGTTTGGTAAGTTCATTCCGACATGCAAGAAATGGGTCGTGATGAACCATGATGGACAAGAGGTAGGTCAAATGCGCGAGAAGTTTTCGCTCTTCTCGAAGAAATGTGAGTACAACGTATATGAGCGTGGTACGTTCACGATTTCCTTCGACCTGACAAAAGGAAAATTCTCCGTACGGAGTGCAGCCGGAGAAGTCGTTGCGGAATTATTGCAGGACGGTGATGAATACCGTCTTGTCAAGGATGCTGACAAGCTCTCAATGTACGAACTACTCTCTGTCCTGAAAAGTCTGACGAATAACGTCCACTTTAAATCACTGACAGCTGTTTAATAAAAAAAAGATGCCTTCCATGACATGGATGGCATCTTTTTTTCATCATGTCGTTTGCAGGACATGATGGAGGCGTTGTTTAGCTTCATGTGTCAAATGCGACACACGACGGGCGTAGAGGCAGAGTTGTAAGACATGAACGGTTTCAGGGCGGTAGGCGTTAATCCGCTCGAGCGAGCGTTTGAGACGCTTCTCCGTTAATTCGATCGGTCCACTTGTCTCCGCGTGCTGCGTATAGACGAGATAAAAATTAAGAGGGCTGATTAAATCATCCTCATCGATATTTGGGTTCTGGAAGACGATCGTCAGCAGTTCCCGTGTTTCTTCTAACGAGAAGAGGTGTTTTAAATCATCCAACAGGTAGATGATGGCGGCTTGATTGATCGAGTATTTTTTCCCACGATGCGGTACGCCGATGATGTCCCGAACTTCACGTTTCGTCCAGTTCTGGATCGTCGTCGCTGACATGTGTTCTCCGATTAGAGCATTTGCCAAATGGACGATTTCATTGATCGATAAACCATTTTTTAATGGATCGAATTGTTTCAGGCGATTGATTACCTTTGGCAATTCCGTTCCTTCTATTGCGACGAGGGGTTCGATTCCTTTCCCCTCGTTCAGGCGTTGCAGACAACTTGATAATGTTTGGACTGCTTGAGCATCATACATTTCCAAAACTTCCTCTCTAGGACGTCATTTGACCTTATGTTATCAAATGAAGGTTCAATAGGGCAAATGGCAACTAAAACAACGTACAATAATAGGAAAGGGGGAATCACGATGGAATGGTTTGCTGCCATTGGCACGATTGGAATCGTCGGCTTCATTCTCGTCATTCTTGAATTCGTTGGACGCCGTTTCGGATTTTCTCCCGAGACGGTTCGGAAATGGATTCATGTCGCTGTCGGTCACTGGGTATTTCTTGCGCTGCTATGGCTTGATCACTGGTACATCGCCATCGTACCATTACTTTTCTTTGCTCTCGTCAATCTGTTGACATTACGAAAAGGAATCGGACAGATGCATGGCGTCGACCGTCCTTCTTATGGAACGGTCTATTATCCGCTCGCATTGGCAGGACTCGTCCTATTCTTCTTCGAACGACAACCGATGGCATTCGTTGCGGGAAGCATGGTGCTCGCTTGGGGAGATGGTCTCGCGGCACTCGTCGGAAAACGCTTCGGGAAGACGTTTTACGTCCGCGGTGAGACGAAACGTTCCTTTGAAGGAAGTATCGCTTTGTTTTTAGCGTCATTCCTTGTTTTGACTGTAACGTTCTTATTTTATGGACAACCGATTTGGCTCGCTGTCAGTTACGGCTTCTTGCTTGCAAACATCGCAGCCTTAATCGAAGCAATCTCATATCGCGATCTCGACAACTTAATCTTGCCATGGACGATCGCGGCACTCGTTGCGTTTGCTTTTTGACTTTCAGTCGCGTAACAACAATTGTTTGAAATAGAGAAAACGTAGTCGAATATAGTCTGGGTACGCACGCCATCCTGCATGACGGATGGTCATATCTCGACACATATCACGGAAAACATAGCGATAGATTTTTTCTTCGGAATCGTCATAAACAGCTGCGTACAAGCCGTGCTCGAGCATATTGGAAATGCGTTCGTCGAGTTTAGCGTAGAGTGTATCGTCGCTGTCTTCACGCAATGTAGCATGTAGCATCTCGTATTGAATACCTTGATTAGCAGAAGCAGTCGCATGAAAGACAGCTGTTTTATCGAGATGAGATACCCCGATGATTAACGCATAGAGTGTTTCCAACATATCGATCGAATGACCGTCTAGTTGTTGGATGGAATCAATAGCCATCAGCGTATCGATTCCAGATGCGCCAACTTTTTTTAAATATGTAAACGCATGGACGGCTGATTCTCCATAAAATTGTCGATGATTGTAATGGACGGCAAGAGAACGATGTCCTGCCGGTTCTTCCGGGAACCGTGTGATGGCTGAAAGGAAAAACTGTTCTGCTTCGTGCATATATCCTTCCTCTTCACTGATGATACCGAGAAGAATGTATCCTTGCACATGCTCGCCGATTTGCTGGTGCGTCTCTTCAATAAGTCGACGCGCTTGAGTGAGTTCGTTCTTGAAATAAAGGGAATGGGCTGTAGCAATGTTGAGCAATGGATGGGATGGAACGAGAACACGTAAGCGCTCGGTTGCGGCAATACGTGTGTTCTCTTCTGTATCAGATGTCAGTGCTTCGAGTAACGCAACTTCAGCGACATGGCTCTGAAGTTCATGAGAATGAGCGGTTACGGTTTGTGTCATGTAATGAAATCACCTCTATTAGTTCAAAATCATATATTTTCATTTTCATCATATGACAAGCCGAGTGGTGCCTCAAGAAATAATAAAGAGATTCGTCCGCAATTTCTTCTTTTCATAAAAAATAGCCGATCATTCCTAGAAAAGGAAGCATCGGCTATTTTTAATTTCGAAATTATGCGTGTAAGTGAAGTACATCTTCAACGGATTTGTACGTGTATCCGAGATCGCGTGCGACCGCTTCATACGTGACGAAGCCTTGCGCGACATTCAATCCTTTTTCGAGAGCATCGTTTTCAGCAAGCGCACGATGTGTGCCTTTATTCGCGAGTTCAAGGACATACGGAAGCGTTGCGTTCGTCAATGCCAGGGTAGACGTTCGTGGAACGGCACCCGGCATGTTCGCGACCGCGTAATGAACGACACCGAATTTTTCGTACGTTGGATCATCATGCGTCGAGATGCGGTCAACCGTCTCAAAGATTCCACCTTGGTCGATGGCAACGTCAACGATGACAGCACCTGGCTTCATCCGTTTGACCATGTCGGCAGTGACGAGCTTCGGTGCTTTTGCACCTGGAATCAAGACAGCACCGATGACGAGATCACTTTCAGCGACCGCTTCAGCAATCGTGTACGGGTTTGAGATCAATGTGTTGATCGAGTTACCAAAGATATCATCTAACTGGCGAAGGCGTTCTGGACTAACATCGATGATTGTAACATCTGCACCAAGACCGACAGCGAGTTTCGCAGCATTTGTTCCGACGACACCGCCACCGATGACTGTTACTTTTCCACGACGAACCCCAGGGACACCTGCAAGCAGGATGCCCATACCACCGTGTGGTTTTTCCAAGAACTGTGCACCGATTTGTGATGCCATACGACCGGCGACTTCACTCATTGGTGTTAACAATGGAAGTGTGCGGTTCTTCTCGACTGTCTCATAAGCGATTGCTGTGATGTTCGAATCAACGAGTGCACGTGTCAGTTCTGGCTCAGCAGCTAGGTGGAGATACGTGAATAATGTCAGGTCCGGACGGAAATATTGGTACTCTGAAGCGATTGGCTCTTTGACTTTTAAAGCCAGTTCGGCTGTTGCCCAGACTTCAGCAGCAGTCGCGATGATTTCAGCACCAGCTTTGACGTACTCCTCGTTCGTGAAGCCACTCCCCATGCCTGCCATCGATTCAATGATGACACGATGTCCTTGTGCATGTAACGCTGCTACCCCGGCAGGTGTTAATGCAACACGGTTTTCGTTGTTTTTGATTTCCTTTAATACTCCAATGATCATGTGAACGCGATCCCCTTTCGCAAATAAACAAATCAATTTCTCTTCTTCTTCAGTATACGAGAAATGAAAACGCTCTACTTTATCGGTGTTTTCAAAAATAACCGATATCCTTTGTGTAAAATCACAAAGGATATCGGTCTGCTTTTAGGTACAAATAGAGTAAGGAACGTTCGGGTAGTGATTCCATCCGGATACCAGCTTCCTCCTCGATCCGTCGCATCCGATATAGGATCGTGTTCGGATGAACATGGAGATGGGAAGCGACTTGCTTGACGTTCCCATCATAATGAAGAAACCATTCTAGCGTCTCACATAAAGAGGAGGCATGTTTCACATCGTAAGCACGCAATCGCTCGATTTCTTCGAGACGGACCGTTCGTCGTCGCAGACGTTCTGAAAAAATTGGCAAGAGCTGAAACAAGCCGAGACGTTCGTAACGCGTCACGTTCTTCAGTTCGAATGGAAAGGCATCTTTCAAACGCAAGACGATGCCCGCTTCTTCATAGCGCTCGGGAATCGCTTGGACGCCTGTGAAGACTTCACTACTTGCTGCGACAAAGTCCGTGTAATCGAACCGCTCCGCGAGTAATTGGCGGAAGGACTGGATGAAGGCGTCAAACTGTAGACGCTCTTGTTCTGCGTCGCGGTCGTTTGTGCTGATCCACAAGATAAAATCTGTTTCATCATATGCGTAAAGTAATGGACGAACCGTCTGTTGGATCGTCAATAAATAGCGCAGACGATCCGCAAGTCGTGGTGTGATTGCTTCTGAAAAACGGATGACCGTCAAACGACTAATGCCAGGGGGTGCGACATGGAGCTTAGAAAACATCTTCAGGATCTCCGACTCGGATAGTTCTTCATGTAATAACTCAAAGAAGAATTGTTCCGTCTGCTCTTCCTTCCGTTTTTTCTGCATATCGATCGCTAGTAACTGACGTTGAGCAAGCAGAGCTCCTTTCTTTAAATCTGCTAGTTCTGATGGAGTGAACGGGGTACTGCGAGCAATCGACCAAATGTAGCCGAGAATTTCTGAATCTTGTTTGATGGCAATGGCGACGCGGTCATTCAGTCCAACATCCGTGCGCGCAGAAATGATGAGCGGATCGTCTTGAGTAGCGAGACTCTGGATGACTTCGTCTTTCCAGAGTTGGTCGATGACCGATTCCGGTACCCGGCGACCGATGATCGTTGCGACACGAGCAGGGTCCGTGTCAGCAGTATGCGTACTATAGGCAAGGAGACGGTGATTACGATCTTCAATCGTAATCGGCGCATTTAAGGCGATACCGATCGCTTCCGCTAAATCGTCTAACGAATGGTATGAAGCTTCTAACATGGAGGAATCCCTTCTTTCTCTCTCGTTCAGTATCTTTAGTATAGCTTCTGTTGTGTAAAATCACAAAAAGTATTCTTTCGTATTGTATGAAAACACAACTCCATGCTACGGTAAGCCTCGGAAAAAGAGAGAGGATGAAATGGCATGGATGTGTTACGTCTGATATCTGCTTGGGTCTGGGGAATTCCAAGCATGGTGTTGTTAGTAGGAACGGGAGTGTACTTTACGATTCGTTTACGTGGTCTTCAGTTTCGTCGCTTGAAACAAGCGTTTCAATTGTCAGTTCAAAAATCAGGACAGGGTGAAGGGGAAATTAGTAGCTTTCAGATGTTAATGACGTCTCTTGCAGCGACGATCGGGAACGGAAACATCGCGGGAATCGCGGTCGCCTTAACGATGGGCGGACCGGGTGCAGTCTTTTGGATGTGGATCATCGGTTTGATCGGAATGGCGACGAAATATGCGGAAAGTCTTCTTGCGATTCTTTTTAGAAGTCGAAATGAACGCGGCGAAGCTGTCAGTGGACCAATGTATTATATCGAAAAGGGACTAGGTGCAAAATTTAAATTCCTCGCCATCTTGTTTGCGGCATTTGGTTTGATTGCATCATTTGGTGTCGGGAACACCGTGCAAGCGAATGCGATGGCAACGGTGCTTGAGCAATCGTTTCATGTACCGCTTCTACTCTTCGGCATTCTGCTCGCGCTGGCAGTCTATGTATCGATTCGTGGTGGGCTCGAACGCGTCAGTGCGATCTCGACGATCTTCGTTCCGATCATGAGCTTGCTCTATATCGGTGCCGCTTGTGTGCTTTTGGTAGTGAAAGCAGATCAGATTCTACCAGCCCTTGGTTTAATCTTTGCGTATGCTTTCCAGCCGCTTGCACCTGCAGGCGCCTTCACCGGTGTATCGATCATGATGGCAATGCAAGTCGGTGTAGCACGAGGCATTTTTACGAATGAGGCAGGACTCGGGACAGCAGCCTTGATCGCCGGATCTGCGAAAAGTGAACGTCCGGTCGAACAAGGATTGATCTCGATGACAAGTACCTTCATCGTGACTTTGGTCGTCTGTACGATGACGGCACTCGTTCTTCTGACGACAGGATTTTGGGATCCGTCAGGCGGGTTACATTCAGGTGTAACGCACGATGCGAGCCTTTCCGGGGCAGCACTAACGGCAACCGCCTTTGCGAGCGTCCTTGGATCATTTGGAGAATGGACTGTCGCATTCTCCGTCTTCTTCTTCGGTTATTCGACGATCATCGGTTGGTATGTCTATGGAGAGAAGTGCTTGGAGTACTTGAGCGGTACGACACGTTTCAACGAAGGATACCGTGTATTCTTTGCACTCGCAGCCTGTTATGGTGCCGTCGCGCAATTAGAACCGTTGTGGCTCGTCGCAGATATCGCAAATGGATTGATGATGATTCCGAACTTGATCGGGATGCTGTTCTTGTCGCACTTGGTCATTGAACAAACGAGGAATTACGAACGGACGGCTCATAAACGAGTCGCTTAAACGAACAAAAGCCGTGATGCCTTTAAACAGGCACCACGGCTTTTGTGATGAGACGATTCATCCATTCGTCCGACGACGACTGTAGATGAGGAGTGTCAGTAAGAATATTAAACTCAGCGCAACGAGGACAGAGAGTGAAGCGACGTTCCAGCCGATGACCTCGAGTAAAACACTGATCGCAACCGTCAAATAGAAGATACCGAGGTACTTTTTGACGAATGGGCTTTCGAAGTGCGTCAATTGCTTCGCGCCAATCGGTGCTCCGAGCAAGGCACCGACGATCAGCATGATTCCGACCAGGATATCGATGTTCGTACTTGCGACCGTGTAATTGACGAGTCCCGATAGGACAATCAGCAACGCGGAAGCAATACTCGTTCCGACCGCACGTTTCAACTCATAGCCAACGATCCCGACGAGTAACGGGGTGATGATGAAGCCACCGCTGACACCAAGTAATGAAGAAATGAATCCGGCGAACAAACCAGTGAAGGCAAGAGCGAGATATCGATTTTTCCACCCCGTCTGTTCACCCGTCGTTGATTTCGGACGTAAGAATTTATTCGCGAAGTAGAGTAAGAGACCGATATAAACGATTGAGATGACGAGATGAGCACCATTGACTGCCTCTAGTCGAAGAACGAGTGGTGTCGCGATCGTCGAACCGATGATTCCGACGCCACCGACGACGAGACTATCGCGCCAGACGACATTTTTAAGACGTAAGTGAGAGAGCGTACCTGAAACCGTTGATCCGAGAGTCAACATGAGGCTCGTCGCGATCGCGACACTCGGAGCATATCCTAAAATGAGTAACAGGGGCGTCAAGATGATACCGCCACCGATTCCGAAAAATCCGGAAATGATTCCAATGAAAAATCCGAGGATTAAGAAATAATAAAAAGCGAGATCCATGTACAGTCTTCCTTTCCTTTTCTTCTCTATTATTCACTTAGTATGGCAATGAATGAGAAGAATGTAAAAGGGGACGGCTCCTTCAAGGGGGTTGAAGGAGCCGTTAAGGGGAACTTATTCTTTTGACGCGGCGACTTCCGTTGCTGCATCGATACCGGTATTGGCCTTGACTAAGATACGTTCGAAGTTACCGGCAACCTCGCTCGATTTCGTCAACAATGTCCCGACGATAGCTCCGAGGAAACCAAGCGGGATGGAGACGATTCCTGGATTCGTCAGCGGGAAGAGGGCTTCCCCGACAAACAAGGCTGAACCGTCGACTGCCCAAAGGTTTGGACTGAGTGCGACGAGAATCAGTGAAGAGAATAACCCGACGACCATACCTGTGACAGCTCCGCCAGTATTGAAACGGCGCCAGAAGATCGTCAAGAGAATGACTGGCAAGTTGGCACTTGCCGCGACAGCGAAGGCAAGCGATACGAGGAACGCGACGTTCATCGATTGTGCGAACAATGCCAGTACCATCGAAATCAAGGCGACAGCAATGGAAGCAAGTCGTGCTGCCGTCATCTGTTCTTTTTCCGTTGCTTGCCCTTTGCGTAGAATATGACTATAAAAATCATGAGCAAAGGCAGACGCAGCGGATAAGACAAGTCCTGCAACAACGGCGAGGATTGTCGCAAAAGCGACCGCAGCGACGAATGCAAAGAGTAAATCGCCACCAAGTGCTTTAGCGAGAAGTGGCGCAGCCATGTTACCAGCAGCATTAGCAGCGATGATATCTTCAGAACCAACGAAAGCAGCAGCACCAAAGCCGAGGAAAATCGTCAAGATATAAAAGACACCAATGATCCATGTCGCGTACACGACGGATTTACGAGCTGTCGGAGCATCCTTAACAGTAAAGAAACGAATTAAGATATGTGGTAATCCAGCTGTTCCAAGAACGAGCGCGAGATTGAGCGAAATCGTATCGAGTGGTAACTTAAATTTGTTTCCAGGATTCAAGAATGAATCTCCGAGCGGCGTGGCTTGTTTCACTTCTGAAAACATCTTGAAGATCGAGAAATCGAACTTCGCGAAGACCATGAACGAGATGACGGCTGTTCCTGCCATCAAGAGAATCGCTTTGATGATTTGAACCCACGAAGTCGCAGTCATACCACCGAAGACGACGTAGACCGTCATTAAGATACCGACGATGATGACACTCGTCGTATAAGGAATTCCTAACAACAATTCAATCAAGGCACCTGCACCGACGAGTTGCGCGATCATGTAAAAAATCGAGATCGTAATCGAGTTCATGGCAGCGACTCCACGAACTTTTGAGGCGTTAAAACGAGCGGCAATCATATCAGCCATCGTGTATTTTCCGAGGTTCCGAAGTGGTTCGGCAACGAGGTACAAGACAACAAGATAAGCAACGAGGAAGCCGATCGAGTAAAAGAATCCGTCGAATCCGGCTAAAGCGATCATCCCGGCAATTCCGAGAAACGAGGCGGCGGACATGTAGTCGCCGGCAATCGCCATCCCGTTTTGTGCACCAGTGAGTCCGCCGTCCGCTGTATAAAAGTCGTTAGCTGTTTTTGTTTTACGGGCAGCAAAGTATGTAATGACGAGCGTCAAACCGACGATCGCTGCGAATAGGGCAACGGCAGTATAATTCATTTCGACTCCTCCTTGATCTGTTCGACGAGTCGATCAAAGGCACGTGCTTTTTTGCTATACATCATGCAGAACGTCCACGTCATGATGAACTGGGCAAATGCGAATACCCAAGCTCCTGTAATATCACCGAATACTGGCTCATTCAAAATCGTGAAGTAACTTGTCAAAATCGGAAGCGCAAAATAAAAAATAAGGCAAAAACTAATAGCTGGAAGAATGAAGCCGTTCTTTTGGCGCATCAATTGTTGAAAGGTAGCACTCTCGACGATGGCTGGAGCAGATTGAGTCGCTTCATTTTTCTGGACTTCGGACGCTTGATGCATGAGGACGCCTCCTTTAAGGAATGAATGTAAATTCATTATAAGGATGTCGTTTCTGGAAAAGCTATCCTAATTTTTAAGAAGAAAAGATCATTATTATATTAATATTGGTCATACCAATTTAATGTAAGCGTTTTCAATATTGAAAATTGTTTGAACGTTATTTTTATATATTAACCACTTTATAAAATGATTCAAAAGACCTAGTCCCTAGAAAAATGAGAACAGCTTAAAGGGGCTGACTCAAAAGTCAGTCTCTACAAAGATAAGGATGGCAGAATGATGATCTGCCATCCTTATCTCGTAACAAAAAGAATGACGCGTTTCGCGCCACTCCTACAGGAACAAGCGCATTTATGCGCTGTCAGAGACGAACAAGACCCGCTTTCCTGCTTCAACGGAGCAGGAAAACTGGCTTGTGTCTCGCCTGAGGAAAGGGCGTGAAAAGACGCGTCATTCTTTTTTTGAGTCAGCCTCAAGTCATTTTTCAAATGGACGTTCGATCTTATCTTCGATTTCTCGTAAATGATCCGCACGTTTTGAAAGGGCACGACGCTTCAACCATTCTTCCGTCCCGCGACTAACTCCCCAGATGGCGAGTAAAATCAAAAATAGAAGGACAAGACGCATCGGACGTTCAAGAAACGTGGACCATTCCTTTCCGATTAGCGAGAAGATGATGACGACGATCAGACGCCCGGCACCAGCAGCGATCAAATACGTCCGCAGCGATAGTTGAATCATGGCAGAAATGGACGTGATGATGAACGCGGGCATGAATGGAAGCGAAAAAAAGAATCCGAGTGAGATGGGACTCATGTGACGAACACGTTCGATCCACTGTTGCGCGGCATGGTGTTTTTCAAGCCAACGCGTGACCGGACGACGAAATAGATATCGAATACAAGCGAAGACGACGAGTGATCCAAGCATGCTCCCGACCCATGATACGAGAACACCCATACCAAAACCATAGGTTGCCGCATTCGCGGAAATGATCAGGACGAGTGGCAGGAAAGGAAATAGAGACTCAAGAAACGGGGCAATCAAACCGGTGGCAGCTCCTCCAGGTAAGTCTTGGAGAAAGAAAATCATCTGCTCGATCCAGTCACGAAGTGTATGGAGCATTCGGAATCCTCCTTGCGAGATGTACTACTGTGTTTTATTTTACCTCTTTCGGATTCAGAAAGGGAATGAAATTCCTTGAAAGGGATTCAGGAATTGTGGATTGTACATTCGAAAGGGAGTTGGTATTATACTTAAATGGGTGCGTTTTGCAGGCGTTCCCAGCTAGTCAATAGCTAGACGCTTCGTTTGCCAACGTTCGTTTTACTGCAAAAAACTGACATGGGGGCTAATGAGGAATATGAAACCTTATCGCGTACTATTATTTTATAAGTATGTTCCAATTGAAAATGCGGAACAGCTAACAAAAGAGCATCTTGCTTACTGTAAAGAGCTCGGTATCAAAGGTCGGATTTTGATTGCACCTGAAGGAATCAACGGCACACTCTCTGGAACGGTCGAACAAACGGAACAATACATGAAGGACTTGACGGCGGATCCACGATTCGCTGACATCGAATTCAAAATCGATGAAGTCGAGGAGCATGCCTTCAAAAAGACGTTCGTCCGTTACAAAAAAGAACTCGTCACATGGCGTTTTGAGGACGAATTCAACGTACCAGAAGAACACGCTGCGTATCTTGAACCAGCAGAGTGGAAAGAAATGATGAAACAAGATGACGTCGTCATTCTCGATGTACGCAACAACTACGAATACGACCTCGGACACTTCAAGAATGCTGTAAAAGTCGATGTCAATGCTTCACGGGAATTCCCGGAGTGGCTTGACGAGAACGAGCATTTGTTTGAAGGAAAAAAGGTTCTCACATACTGTACGGGTGGTGTTCGTTGTGAAAAATTCACGGCGTACTTCCGTAAACGGCAACAGAGTGATGACATCTTCCACCTTAAAGGCGGAGTCGTCATGTACGGAAAAGATGAACAGACACAAGGAGAAGACTGGGAAGGCGAACTATACGTCTTTGATGAGCGTGTACAAGTTCCTGTCAATGCCGTCAATCCTTCTGTCGTCTCAGAATGTTACTACTGTGGAAAACCGGAGACGCGCTACGTTAATTGCGCAAACCCGGAATGCAATCGACAGCACTTCTGCTGTGAAGAATGCGAACCAAAAGTCATGCGTTCGTGTTCCGATGAATGCCGGGAGCATCCGCGCAACCGTTATGAAAAAGAGCAACAAGAAGAATTAGTATAAGGCACGCGTAAAAAGCCGGATGATTTCTTTAATAGAAACCGTCCGGCTTTTTTGTGTATTCAAGAGGATGGGAACAAGTAACGTAAAATATCTGGCAAACGTTTGGCCCAGGCCGTTTCATGATGGATTGCTTCCGGAATGATCGTATAGCGACTTTGAGCGAGTTTCTGTTCGACCGCTCGCGCTAAGACATCATTCGTGTGTAAATAATCCGTCTCGGTCATCGGACCACTCACTTCTTTTGTGCCGACGTCCATATAACAGCGATGCGTTGCAGACAGAGACGGACTGCGCTCGATGAATTCAAGGAGTGAGGAGAAGTTTGCCCATCCAGCAGTCGATAAGGCAGCGACGCGCGTGATGACTTCCGGATACGCGAATAATCCATATAGCGAGATGACGCCACCCATCGAACTGCCGATCATTGTCGTATCATCAGGGCGTGTCGCATAGTTGGCATCAATGTATGGTTTTAACTCGCGGATGATCCAGTCCATATAGACCTTACCGTTGCCACCGATTGACGTCCGGTGCGAAGGATAGGCGCTCCGCATCAATAAGGCTTCGTCACTCCAAGGAGCATAGTCATCGTATCGATCCATGCCGTCTTCTGGACTGTCAATCGCGACGACCATTGCCGGAATCTGTGTCTGTTGTAGTGCAAGATGAATCTCCCAGCCTTTTCCGAACGAGGCGGTTTCTCCACTAAAGACGTTTTGTCCGTCATGCATATAAATTACTGGTAAAGCTTCAGAAGGATCAAAATGTGGCGGACGATGAATTCGAATCGTCCGGTGGGTTTGTGATGTCGGTAGCGTCATTTCAATTTCCGTAATCGACAATAGAGTCACGACCTTTCAAAGATTTGCATAGTGCGCGGTACAATTGCGTCCGTTGTGTTTTCCGCCGACATAGAGTGCATGATCGGCTTGACGTAGCGATTCTTCGAACGTCCGTTGATATCTTTCTTCCACTGTATCAATTCCGAGGCTTATAGTTAAGGAAAGTCGGTGACCATCGACGAGGAAGGGGCGATCCATGACCGCATGGCGGACCGTCTCGGCAATCTGAATGGCAGCCTCTTGACTACGATTTCGCAACAAAAGTACGAATTCCTCCCCGCCATAACGAGCAGCGAAGACATCATCATGTTGCAGTTGGATCACCTGGATGCGTCGACCGAGTTCACGAAGGACGAGATCGCCTACTTTATGCCCGTACGTATCGTTGACGCGTTTGAAATGATCGATATCAAACAGAATCACGGAAAGCGGATAGCAATCAGCAGCGAATTCTTGTCGACCGTGTTCGTAAAAGGCACGACTATTTGGTAATTCCGTTAAGGCGTCAGTCCGACTTTCTGTATAGAGTTGAACCGTTTCACGAGAGCGTTCTAGGACGCGACAAAAGATACGGAGTAGACGAGATAATTCGTCGGCATTCGTCGCATCATAGGCGTCTGCGACTTGATGGAACAGAATGATCGAGACATCGACTTCTCCGCTCGTAATCGAAGGAATTGCTAGCATTGAATGGCGATCGACAGGCAATCCGATTTGAATATCGTTTCCCCAGTCGCAACGAAGACCATAGATGATCGGGGTATGCAAATCGTCGGCTGTCAAAGAGTGAAACAGCGGTAACACATCGATCGGTTGCTTCGTCCGGATGTCATAGATGACTTGTTTCCGCTGTTGTTGAATCGAAATCCAGCCTTCAGAAAACGGTAGCAGATGCGGTAAATCGAGAAGTAACGAGTCGATCGTCTCGCGTTCGAAGCGGGAGATCAATAAGTGTTCCTTCGCATCATCAAATCGTTTAGCATTA
The DNA here is from genome assembly GCF_002439205.1 of Exiguobacterium sp. UBA6309. NCBI lineage: Bacteria > Bacillati > Bacillota > Bacilli > Caryophanales > Exiguobacterium > Exiguobacterium sp. UBA6309. The sequence goes on from NZ_DJTL01000010.1 coordinate 62,035, forward strand.
TCATTTGCTTCAAGTGAGTCACCACGTTCTTGCAACAGACGTTTGAATAAAAAGAGAATCAAGGCGGAGACTGTAGCCGCGACAAGAGGACTTTCATCGTAGAACCAGATCCCAAGTAGAGCACTTAACATGCTGATTCCGTAAACGAGGGACTGAAGCTTCACAAGACGTTGCCAATCGTATTTCAAGAAAAGAAAGCGATTGACGAGCAGACATTGGAAGTAAGAAACAAGGAAGACTGTGATCAAAAAGCCGATGAAGGGAATCAGAGCTTTGGTATACGTAAAGCTTGAGCCGATCGGTCCACCGAGCGCTTCATACGCAAATACCGGAAGCGAGATGTAGACTAAATCAAACAAGGCGTTGATTGGGTAGAGATAGGCGAAACGTTTCCAGCGAATCGCTTTTCGGTGAGACATGAATTGAAAGACGAGAATACCGACTTGGCTTAAAATCAAAGCGTACGTCAAACCGTAATTGAGGAATAAAAATAAAATGATTCCTTCTTGAAACGTATAATAAATGCCGCCACGACGGACATTATCGAACTGAAACAGGAGAACGAGCCCAAACAAATAAAGGGTATTGACGATGGAGATGGAAGGAGGGAAGGTAGGTGGATGAACGATGCCAATCAATAACAATGTCAAGGCGACGAGACTGAAAACGATCCAGCTCGTCCGGGCTACCTGTTGGTAGTAGCGCATGAAACATCCCTCCCCCTGAGAAGTATCTTTTATTCCTATACCCGAATTGTGGAAATTTTGATAAGCCATTTACCAAAAAAAATAAGGTTGAGAGAAAAGAAAGAATTGCGTATAATGTGAAAGATATCGAATACAGTCGATGATGAAGAGAGTAACGGTTGATTTTCGTCAACTAGCGAATCAGGGAATGGTGGAAGCCTGAGGACGAACCGGTCGTGAAGCGCACTTTTGAGACGCTACCCGATTCCTGAAGGAAAAGGCGTAGCCGGGGGAACCCCGTTATCCCCGAACAAGGTGGGTGTCAAAAGGACACCAAGAAGAGTGGTACCGCGGTCATTCCGTCTCTTTGCGCGTGGCGCAAGGGGCGTTTTTTATTGCCAAAAATCAGTGAAGCAGGAGGAAATAAAGATGAGTTATAAAACGCAATACGCAGAAGTATTACATCAAGTCATGGAAGGTGCCTTATCGATTGAACAAATCGAACAACTAATCGAGCAACCGAAACATGAAGATCATGGAGATCTAGCATTCCCATGCTTCATGCTCGCGAAAGCATTCCGTAAAGCACCCAATATGATTGCTTCGGACCTCGCAGAAAAAATCGACGCGCCATTGTTCTCAAACGTTCAGGCTGTAGGTCCTTACATCAACGTCTTCTTGAACCGGGAAGTCGTATCGCAAGAAATCGTCAACCAAGTTCTGACGGAAAATGAGGCGTTCGGATCAAGTGAAGCCAATGGAAAAACGATTGTCACTGATTTTTCATCACCAAACATCGCGAAACCATTCTCGATGGGTCACTTACGTTCAACGGTAATCGGAAACGCGCTCAACCAAATCTCACGTAAAAAAGGCTATGATGTCGTCGGTGTCAACCATTTAGGGGACTGGGGAACACAGTTCGGGAAATTGATGGTTGCGTACACGATGTGGGGTGAGGAAGAAGCGGTCCGTGCAGAACCAATCAAGGAATTGTTGAAATTATATGTCCGGTTCCACGAAGAAGCGGAAACAAATCCGGCACTTGAAGACGAAGGACGTCTCTGGTTCAAAAAACTCGAACAAGGTGATGAGCAGGCAACAACGCTTTGGACGTGGTTCCGTGAAGTCTCACTTGTTGAGTTCAATCGTGTTTATGAGATGCTCGGAGTTAAATTCGATAGCTTGAACGGAGAAGCTTTCTACAACGATAAGATGCAACACGTCATCGATTTGCTTGAAGAAAAAGATTTACTCGTCGAATCAGAAGGGGCAATGGTCGTCGACCTCGAAGCAGAAGGTATGCCGCCTGCTTTGATTAAAAAAAAGGATGGCGCAACGCTTTATGCGACACGTGACTTAGCAGCTGCTGTCTATCGTCTCGAAACGTACCGTTTTGAGCAAGCATTCTACGTCGTTGGCGGCGAACAAGCGCTTCACTTTAAGCAATTGTTCGCAGTCCTGAAGAAACTTGGATTTGAGAATGTCGACGGAATGCACCATGTACCGTTCGGTTTGATTATGAAAGACGGAAAGAAAATGTCTACGCGTAAAGGTCGGATCGTCTTGCTTGAAGAAGTACTACAAGAAGCAATCGACGTCGCGAAGCAAAACATCGCGGAAAAAAATCCGAACTTAGCGAATGCCGAAGCAACAGCTCGTCAAGTAGGTGTTGGCGCCGTCATCTTCCATGATTTGAAAAATGAACGGATGAACAATATCGAGTTCGATCTTGAGCAGATGTTGAAATTCGAAGGTGAAACAGGACCGTATGTCCAGTATACGAATGCTCGTGCGCACTCATTGCTCCGTAAAGGTAGCTATGATGGCACACCATTCGCTGGCAGTGCCGATGATCATGCATGGGGTGTCGTATCGATGCTGAACCAATTCTCGACGGTCATCGATCGCGCGTTCACACGTCGCGAGCCGTCAATCATCAGCCGTTACGTCTTAGATCTTGCACAAAGCTTTAATAAATACTACGGACACGTCCGTGTTCTCGAAGATGACGCAGCAAAACAATCGCGTCTTGCACTCGTCAAGTCCGTCACGATCGTCTTGACAGAAGGTCTTCGTTTACTTGGTGTCGGCGCTCCGGAAGAAATGTAAGACCAATCCACGAATAAGAAGAGGTAGATTATGAAGACTGAGACGAAAGACCGATTACAGCAAGCTGCTTCACGGATGAAGCAGGAGCCTTTGGCAGAAACCGTCGCCTTCATGGCTGATTTTCACGGGAAACTCGCTGCTTGGTTACCGGGAGAGTCTGTCGATTTCGTTCACGATTTCGTGACGGCGCCGGAAGCTGATTTGATTGCTCCGATCGAAGGAGACGCGTTGCGCACGAAAGACAATTTTGAATTCTTCATGCGTAAAAAACAGACACGAAAAAAACTCGGCGAACTGTTGACGCTTTGGAAGTCGGCGCGCACGACAGAGACGTTGAGTCAAATCGATGCGATCGGATTGAAAAAATGGCTCGCTCGTAATGAATTCCGTTCGGAAGACAAGCCATGGGATTATTTGAACCGTCTGCATGTTCTTCTGTTCCTTGATTTGATGACGACGATCATCGATGATCATCGATTGACGAGTTTGCATGAGCAACTTGTCGGTACAACACCAGTTCCGACGAGCTTCGTTCGTCGTCAAGGGGATGTCCGTCAAGTCATCGAAGCATTCGCGGAAGAGACGAACTTCACACAAGTGGATGTTGTCAAGGCATCGCTTGTCCGTTATCTCTGATCAATAGGATGCACAAACAAAAGCCGTCGAGCCCCGTGCCCGACGGCTTTTGTCGTATCTTCTTAGTTTGCCCGATGGAACACGATCGATTGTTGCTCTGAATCGTAAAGACACCATTCTCGTTCGAACACGACAGGACCTAGATTGATGGCATATCGTCCTCCATTATTAATGGATAAAGATTGATACAATGGGCTCGACATAGCAATGCCATTTCGAAACAAACCTCTGATATGACTATGACCAAAAAAGAGTACTGGTTCACGTTGCTGTGACAGATCGGGCAAAAAATCACGGGACCAATTCAATTGATCTCCATGAATCAATAATGCACCCTCGATGCGTTGTTTTCGAGGGCAATCGCGTAACGCATCGATGACAGGAGATAGTTGCGGTGGAACGAGCGACAGGATGCGCTCTTCTTGATTGCCAAGTAACGTCTTAAAATCAATCAGGTTTAAAAAATCATCATCAAGCGTCACGACGAGGGAGAGCGATTCGAAGGAATAGCGCTTCGCTCGCTTTTTACCGACATGACATTCATGAACGTCACCAAGACAGAACAAATGCGCATCGGGAGCAAGCTGTCGTATGTCAGCTAGGACAGCCGCTGTGTCGGCTACTGAGCTGTGAAGATCCGCAAAAAGGGCATAACGCATGATCGACCACTCCTTTGTTAAGGAGATACCCGAAAATGCGCTATGCCTATCTTTTGAATATGAGCGTTCAGATCAATCGATTAACGGAAGTTAATGAATTGAACGTCGACCGATAATGGAAGCTCACGAACGATCTGCATGACTTGTTGTAAGTCATCACGCGATTTACCTGTGACACGAATTTGATCATCTTGGATCTGTGTCTTCACTTTTAATTTCGATTCCTTGACGGCATTGTTGATCTTTTTCGCGTCGTCACGGTCGATTCCACTTTTCAGGATGACACGTTGTCGGACTGTATTCCCGGCAGCCTGCTCGACTTTTTCATACTGCAGGTTTTTGGTTGGGACTTCTCGCTTGATCAATTTTGCTGTTAAGACGTCTTTGACTTGATCGAGTTTGAAATCGTCATCTGAGATTAGAATCAAATCCTCTTTTTCGAGCTTCATGTCGCTTTTTGAACCTTTGAAGTCGAAGCGGTTCGTGATTTCCTTCAGTGCGATTTGGACCGCGTTCTTGACTTCCTCGATGTTGATTTGTGACACGATATCAAATGAATTATCTTTTGCTGCCATTTCAATCTCCCCTTTCATTCCACTCTCTATTTTAGAGAGGAATACCGGAAGCGTCCACTGCTTTGAAATTTTGTTATAATAAAAACCATGAAATGAAAGGGGTGCTTGGCTTTGAAACAAACAGCAGACATGTTGACGCTCACACCGCAAGAACTGGATGAGCGATTTGCCTATAGTGGAAATGATTTAGGAGCGACCTTCTCAGAGACAGCGATTCACGTGCGCTTGTGGGCGCCGACAGCAGAACGTGTCGTGATTCGTCTCTACAAGACACTACGCGCACGAAAAGTCGAAGAGGTCGAGATGGTGGCAGGCGAACGGGGAACGTACGTCGTCGAACTCGATCGAGCGACATATGAAGGTTATTTCTATACGTTTCAAGCGAGCATCAACGGACAAAAAGTCGAGGCGGTCGATCCGTATGCGAAAGCCGTCGGAACGAACGGAAAGCGCGGCGCATTAATTGACCCGACCAGTGTGACACCAGAACGATGGATTGAAGAACGTCCATTGTTCCATTCTTCGCAAGACGCAGTTGTCTATGAATTACACGTACGCGATGCAACGAGTCATCCGGGTAGTGGTGTCGTCGCACGTGGGACGTTCGCTGGACTGACGGAAGCTGGGACACGGACACCAAATGGTGGATTGACAGGGCTTGATTATTTGGCAGACCTCGGTGTGACACATGTCCAGTTACTACCGATCTATGATTTTGGCTCGGTCAATGAGACAGCGCCGAACGACCCGGATAACTATAACTGGGGTTATGATCCGGTGAACTACTTTGCGCCGGAAGGTTCGTACTCCTCGAATCCGGATGATCCACGAACGCGGATCCTTGAATTAAAACAATTGGTGCAGGCGTTACATGATCGCGGGATCCGTGTCATCATGGACGTCGTCTTCAATCATACGTATGATGCGGCGACGGTTCCGCTTGGTCAGTTCGTTCCTGGATACTTTTATCGTCAAGAGGCGGATGGGAGTCTCTCAAACGGTAGTTTCTGTGGAAATGATACCGCATCTGAACGTCTGATGATGCGAAAGTTCATTCTTGATTGTGTGACGTACTGGGCGAAAGAATACCATCTCGATGGGTTCCGCTTCGACTTAATGGGACTTCATGATGTTGAGACGATGAATCAAGTGCGCCATGCACTTGACCGGATTGATCCGTCGATTCTGATCATCGGTGAAGGCTGGGATCTCGATACGCCACTTGATCCGGAAGAAAAAGCGAACTATTTCAACGCACCGAAGATGCCAGGGATCGCTCATTTCAACAACGGCTTACGGGACGGGGTCAAAGGCGACGTCCAAACGCCAGAAGACCGTGGTTTCATCAGTGGTGCATTTGACCGGACGAGTGAAGTCAAACGGGGAATCGCTGGTAACGTCTCTTCGCAAGGATTTGCCGATGAGCCGAATCAAGTCGTCTCGTACGTCGAGGCTCATGATGATTTGACGATTTGGGATAAATTAACGGTGTCTCGTCCAGAAGACACGGAAGAGATTCGTCGGAAACGGCAAATGCTTGCAAATGCGATCATTTTGACGGGACAAGGCATTCCTTTCCTCCATGCCGGACAAGAGTTCTTCCGGACGAAAGACGGTATTCGTGACAGCTTCAATGCCGGAGAGGTCGTGAATCGTCTCGACTATGAACGGGCAGAAACAGAGCGTCCAGCAGTCGAGTACGTCAAAGGATTGATTGCCCTTCGTCGTCAGTATCCGATGTTCCGTCTCGCAAACGCGGCGATGATCAAAAAACATCTTCGTTTCCTTGAAGAAGAGGAAGGTGTCATTGCCTTTGAACTGAAGCGAACATATGAAGGATACGTCGAACGGCAGCGTGTCTATCACAATGCGACGGAAAAAGATATCACGATTGAATTGCCAAATGGTGAATTCGAGGTGTTGGTTGAGTCGGGTGCCGTTAAATTACACGCACCACGATTGCACGAAGAAAAACAGTTAGTCGTTTCAGCATTGACGACTACGGTTATTGCGGAACGAAAAGCAGATTACAAGAAATACGCGGTAGCAGGTGGTGCAGCACTGACAATCATCGGATTGTTGTACGCAGCGAACAAGCGTCGAAAGAAAACCGATTAAATGGAGAAGGATGAAGCACTAAATGGCTTCGTCCTTCTTTTGTGCGCGGATGATAGTCCGATGTCAGCCTGTCATGCAATTGACTTACAAAAATCATTGAAAGATTGTTTGAACATACATCTTTCGGGAACAATTCATATGTAGTATTTTAAATGTTGTTTTGACGTGAAAGGATGTACGTTGTATGTTCGGTTTCGGTGATTTATGGAAATTCTTTTTGTCGTTCTTTTTACTATTGCCTATCGTGACATTGATTCATGAGATGGGACATTACTTTTTTGCCCGATTATTCGGCGGAAACATGGAGATCAATATCGGTTCAGGAAAGTCGTTGCTTCGTGTTGGTCCGATTCGTTTGAATCGCGTCTATTTTTGGGATGGCTGGTGTCAATATGAGGCACTACGTAAGGAGACGAAATTCGCTAACATTCTGGTTTATGCCGGTGGATCGATTGCAAACGTGGTGAGTATCTTAGCCATCAATGGTCTGATTTACGCCGGTGTGTTCGAAGCATCAATCTTTACCTATCAATTTGCGTATTTTTCGTTTTATTTCGTTTTTTTCTCACTCTTCCCGATCGATCATCCGAATGGTTATCCGAGTGATGGGAAAGCGATCATTAATGTCTTCCGGTACGGTAAATCAGAATACCATCCGCAATCCTAAGGTAAAAAATAAAGCCTCCTTCCATCGTTGGAAAAGAGGCTCTTCACTCAAGATTCCGATTCGCTAGACGAATCAGATTCCTTTTTCGCTTGTTCCTGCTCGAGTTCGACGAGCTTTTGAATCAAGATATGGCGTGGCATATGCATTAGTTGTTCAAGTGGTACGTTCAGACGTTTCGAGAGTTCGACAGCTGTCTCTGCGGATAATTGTAAAGGTTTCATCGTGTTCGTCCTCCTTCTTCCATGAAGTTAGTATAACAGGAGGTGCAAGCCGAGCGCATCAATAGTAGCGAGAAACGGAGAAGGTTGATACCGTATGAAGTAGGAAGTGATGCATATGTATAAACCTGCTGCAGAGCTGTTACTCCATGAATCCGTCTCACTGTTTGATCGCATCGGGGAGGATTTGCTTCTTTTTCGAGATCGCCACGGATTTATGAAATGTGATGCGGATTTAAGACCACTGTGGGAAACAGCATGTGCGTATGTTCCATTCTCCTGGTACATTGAGCCAGGCGGTGGACGATTGTTCATCGTATTTGAAGAGTCAGCTTATTTTGGTTTATTGGATTTAGAGCAAGGGCATTTAAATTACATTAAGCGACCCGCTGCTTTTTCCGAAGCATGGTTCAGTAATTTATTCTTGTGGCAAGATGATGAAATCTTCCTATACACGGCAGAAACGGACGTCGTCTGTGTGAACGTTCAAACAGGGGACTGGCGGTACTCAAACTATGAAGAGGCGCCGCTGTTCGGACGATTAGTTGAGCGAGGATATGATACACGTTTGACGTTCGAGCGATTCATCGCACCTACGACGATCATCTCCTATGATGATCTACAAGAACGATATGTGATTTGGGATGCCGCGACGAATCTGGAATCGGTCATTCCTTTTTCGGATTATGCGGAGTATTCACTCGTTGACCACCGGCACCAATTGTTTTCGATCACCGATTCCTCTCGGTTTTACTTGTATGAGAAGAGTCAGCTGAAATATAAGTTCGAGGGATGCTACTCCTCCGTTTTACTCAAAAGTGTGTTACTCGATGAAGAGGCGCGGCGTCTTGCGATCGTGTCGACATCGACTACATTCGGCAACACATGGGTTCAAATTTTTCAAAAGACGTAATGAAACATCCTTTTCGCTTTTCAGCAAGAAGGATGTTTTTTGTACGTTTATACAGGAAGGAGACGCATCATGGAACGGCTTGGTCATCTGATTAGTGCGTATTTTCGAGGAGTGTTGATTGTTTGGGCAATCCTGCTCGTCGTGCTTGGATATTTCGCTTATCAACTACCCGATCGTCTAGAAGGAAATGGATTTACACGTGACGGTGATTTTCAACGTGTCGAAACGGTGCTCGCTCAAGATTTTGGGCAGGATCCACATACGATCATCGTCCTATTTGAGAATCAAGAGAATCTACGACAAACGATGGTACAACATGTCGAGCGCTTCCGTGACATCAAAGGAGTCGGGAACGTCATTGGTCCCGTCGAAAATCCGCAAGCGATGCGGGACGATAAGGGATACGTGACAGTCGGTGTACCAACACTTGATGCGAAATGGGCAACAGAGGTCACACGTCAACTGGATGATACCGGAACGATTCGACTAACGGGTGAACCAGTCGTCATCGATGATTTGAATACAGCGTCGAAAAATGATCTCATCCGGGCTGAGTTGATTGGAATTCCAGCAGCGTTGATCGTCTTGCTACTCGTTTTCGGTACACCCGTTGCCGCCATCTTACCGTTGATCATGGGACTCGTTACTTTTGTTTTTGGTGCCGGTGTTCTTTATTTCGTTGCCGGACAACAAGAGTTATCGATCTTCGTCTTGAATGCGGTCGCAATGATTTCGCTGGCGCTCGGCATTGATTTTTCGCTGTTATACGTTAATCGGTTCCGTGAAGAACGGCAGGACGGACAAGGGATTCGGTCGGCAGCGATTCGTTCGGTCGAGACGGCAGGACGCTCGATTTTATTTTCCGGAATCTGTGTATTCGTCGGACTTGCCGGATTGTTGTTGATTGATGTTGATGTCTTCCGCGCTGTCGCAATCGGGACACTCGTTTCGGTACTCGGGGCGGTTGTCAGTGCGTTGACATTATTACCGGCACTATTAATCGTTTTCGGGAAGGTACTAGAAAAAGGACGACTTTTCCGGCAACAAGCAGGTCGTGGAGAAGATCGTTGGCGCCGCCTCGCACGTTTCGTCATGAAGCGCCCTGTCACAGTGACGATTCTATCTTTATTACTTCTTTTACCTTGTTTATTTCCGTTACGGGACTTGACGTTGAACATTCCGCAAGCAACTGCCTTGCCGGAATCCTATCCGTCGCGTCTCGCCTTTGAGTCGTGGGAAAAAACATTCGGGAACGATGGAACGGACGCCGTTCTCATCTTATCTGCGGATGCTTCCTCAGAGGTGGGACGAGAAAAAATCGAAGATGTGACGATTCGACTCGAATCAGATTCAGAAGTGCGTTCCGTCGTGTCCGCCGCAACGATCGCGGAACAGCAACAGGTTCCGCTCGAGCAGTTACTCGCTGTTTCGGCTGGGCGCGATGCACTGAAGCCGTTTCTATCAGAGAACGATCAAGCACGGATCAACGTCAATTTAAAAGGAGATCCCGGTGATGCTACTTCGCAAGACTGGGTACGAAAGGTGCAGGCGGACGGTTACCTTGTCGGGGGACCAGCAGCCTTTAATCAGGAAATTTATGATGCCATTGAATCGAAACTCCCACTGGCTGTCGGTGTCGTCGTCTTGGCGACATTCATCATTCTGCTAATCGCGTTCCGATCCATCTTGATTCCAATCAAGGCGATTCTGATGAATTTGCTCAGTTTAGGAGCAACGTTTGGATTACTCGTCGTCTTGTTCGAGTCCGGCGCAGTTCTTCCGCAGGAGACGATCGGCATTCTAACACCGGTCTTCATCTTCTCACTCGTCTTCGGCTTATCGATGGATTATGAAGTGTTCCTCGTCTCGCGAATGGAAGAATATTATGACGAGACGGGCGACAACGATCATGCGACCGAGATGGGACTGGCGAAGACGAGTAAAATCATTACGTCCGCTGCCTTGATCATGATCGTCGTCACTGGTGCGTTTGCCTTTACAGGTGTTAGTCCGATCAAACAACTTGGCGTCGGTATCGCGCTTGCAATTTTTATTGATGCTACGATTGTCCGGATGCTCCTTGTTCCCGCACTGATGAAGCTATTTGGTCACTGGAACTGGTGGTGGCCGGGGGGGCGTCGTAAAGCGATCCGCAAGTGACACATCGCCTAAGCACATCAGTAGCTATTCAGAGGAAGACGAGCGTATACTGTCGATATTCAATTCAAGAAATTAGAGGAGGCACTTCACTCATGGCAACTCAAGCAATGTTTGAACCATTTACACTACCAAACGGTGTGACGCTGAAAAACCGCGTCTTGATGGCACCGATGACGAACTATGCGGCACAAGAGAACGGCGAAGTATCGGATGCGGAACTCGCGTACTACGCAGAACGTTCAGGTGGCGTCAGCGCTGTCATTACAGCATGTGCGAACGTCACAGCAGACGGTCAAGGATTCCCGAATGAGTTTGGTGCACATCGTGACGATCTCGTGCCAAGTCTGAAGCGACTCGCGAAAACGATTCAAGATAAAGGCGCAAAAGCGATCTTACAAATCTTCCACGCTGGTCGTATGGCACCACCAGAACTCGTCGGTGGGCAAACGGTCAGTGCAAGTGCTGTTGCACCCGTGCGTGAAGGTGCGATGACACCACGTGCGTTAGAGGCAGAAGAAGTCGAAGCAATCATCGAAGCATTCGGTCAAGCGACACGCCGTGCGATGGAAGCCGGATTTGATGGTGTTGAGATTCACGGTGCAAACACGTACTTGATCCAACAATTCTTCTCACCACACTCAAATCGTCGTGAAGATAAATGGGGCGGTAGCTTAGAAAAACGTCTCGCCTTCCCATTAGCTGTCGTGGATGCAGTCGAAGCTGTCGCGAAACAAGATCCTTCGTTCATCGTCGGATACCGTTTCTCTCCAGAGGAAATTGAAAATCCAGGAATCACACTCGATGATACGATGCGTCTCGTCGATGAGCTGGCGAAAAAAGACCTCGATTACTTGCACGTTTCCGTGATGGACTTCTTCGCAGGTTCAATTCGTGATGAAAATGAAACGACGTCACCAATTACACTCGTTCAAGAACGTGTTGGTGAACAAGTACCTATCATCGGTGTCGGATCGCTTCACACAGCGGACGAAGTCGAACAAGGTTTGGCTGTCGTTCCAATGATCGCTCTTGGTCGTGAACTGATCATGGAACCGAAATGGGTTGAGAAAGTCGAAGCGGGTGACCTTGCGTCAATCCGGACAGAACTTGATCCAAAAGCACAAGCAGAACTCGTCGTTCCAGATGCATTATGGGCAGGCATCACAAGCCGTCCAGGCTGGTTCCCGATCAAACAAGCAAGCAAATAATAGAACAGCATCAAAAAGCACTCTAGATTTCGTGTCTAGAGTGCTTTGAGACTGAAGGTAAAGTGCAATTTTTCTCTAACGAGA
>NZ_DJTL01000013.1:0-29063 GCF_002439205.1 Exiguobacterium sp. UBA6309
CGTCATTCTTTTTTTGAGTCAGACCCTTTTTCGTATAGATGTCACTTTTGAACGAGTGACTTCTGCAAGTTCGTATACAGCGGTTCAAATCCGAGTTCTTCATAAAACGTTGCGGCCCGGTCGTTGACCGTCCAAACGTTTAAGCGAACAGCATCGACCTTTCGTTCGAGTGCGAGTTCTTCTGCCACCTGCATCAACTGGCGACCGATTCCTGATGAACGATGGGAAAAGGTGACACCGACGTCAGTGATGTTCAAGATCCGAATGGGCGTAAATCGATCGGATGCTGGCGCCGTCCACTTGCCAAACAAGTAACCAATGAGTGTTTCTCCATCGAGCGCTGTCAGACAGAGGTGTTGTTCTGCTTCTATCATCTGACTTAAAGACTCTAGCGTGTATGGTGTCGTTACATCTGGGTGAAAGTGAGGCGACAACCGCTTGTGATGCGCGAATGTCTCTGCCGTCAGTGTAAGCAGGGCAGGGAGGTCTGAAGTACAGCTAGTGCGGATCATCAAGAAGCGATCACTCCGATCATCGATTTTGTTTGAGTACTTCGGCGACAAGTCCCGACACGTACGGACTGCCACGATCTTCTTTTTCGACTGACTCGATCATGATGGCAACGAGAAGATCTTTTTTGTCGTTGTCGTATCCAACGAAGAAGCCATTCTCTTTGCCGTCGGTTTCGCCTGCCTTTTTCAATTCTGCCGTACCTGTCTTACCGGCAACATCGACTTCTTTGATATCAGCCGGAAGCGTATAACCGTTATGAACGACATCATACAAATCATCGCGGATCATCTTCGCGTCGTCTGCGTCGAGTAAATCCTTCTTAAAGACTTGCTTCGTTTTTTCCTCTTGTAAGAGTGTCGGACGATAGATTGTTCCATCCGTCAGGAAAATTTCATACATCGATGCTAAGTGTAGAATGTTCGTCAACATCTGACCTTGTCCGTAAGACGTGTCCATCAGCTGTCCATCAGAAGAAATCGTCCCGTCGTTTGAGATCTGTGAGGCACGTAAGGGGTACGTGAACGGTAGCTTTTCACCGTATCCGAGCGCTTCAAGACCAGACGTAAATGCTTTCGTTCCGACTTGTTCGAGTGTCGAACGGGCGAAATAGATGTTGTCGGAATAGACGAGCGCATTATGCAGATTGACCGGGGCCGGTGTCTCATGAATGCGGGTGACGTTAAAACCATCGATCTTATTTTTCAGCCCATTGATTGTGTAGGCTTTTTCCGGGTCGAGCGTTCCGCTCTTTAATCCGACAGCAGCCGTCAATGGTTTTTGAGTCGAACCGGGTGCGAAGGCACTTGTGAATCGGTTCAATAATGGCTGGTCCGGGTCCTGCGTCAGTTCATCGAGTCGTGCCTGTGAGATTCCTGACATGAATTCAGAAGGATCAAAGCCAGGAGAGCTGAGTAAGACACGGGTCTCGCCGGTCTGCGGATCAATCGCTGATGCTGTTCCGGGATCATCCTGCATCGTTTCATAAGTCTTTTTTTGAAGAGTGGCATCAATTGTCAACGCAATATCTTCGCCATCTGTCGGTTTCGTTTCGGCAACAGTAACGTTTGAGCCGTCTTTTTTCTGTAAAGTGATTGTCGCACCGGCTTTACCACGTAAGCGCTCATCGAGTACTTGTTCAAGTCCACGTTTCCCGACTTGCTCGCCAGCTTGGATTTGATTTTTTGATTGTTTAATCTCGTCTGCTGTCGCTGAACCGATATATCCAATCAAATGAGAGGCTGCTTTACCAAGTGGATACGTTCGGACTTCCGTTTCTTGGACACTGATTCCAGGAATGTCACGCAATTTTTCAACCATTGCTTCGTCGGTCATCGTTTTGAGCGGAACGAACTGTCCATCTTTGACCCAACTTGCCTTTAAGGAATCTTCGACTGAAGAGGTCGAGCGGTCGAGCAATTCGGCAACTTTCTCGACGTCTTTTAATTGTCCGGCTGTCGCGCCGACAGCAAATCCTTTTCCAGAGGTTGCGAGCGGTTTCTCATTCGAATCGAGTAAATCACCACGTTTGCCTTCAACGGTTTGTAGCTGGACTTTGTCGTCCTTTTTAAAATCCTTTAGGACAAAAGAAGTATCCCAGTCGATGAACCAGTTTTCGGTCTCACCTTGTTTCTCGAATGTCAGTGGAACTTGTTTATCGTAGGCAACGGTTCCTGCAACTGTATCAAAGGAAATCCGCACGGGAAGGGACGCTTTTTCGTCATCCGTTGCTTCCTCCGCTTTCTTTCGTTCGACGGATAACTTTTGAATATCAAGTGATTTCGACAATTGTTTCGTTCGCTCGATGAATTCTTTTTTACCGTATTCTTTTTTAGTAGCTGTACTCGCGTACGTATACATTTTATCGTAGTCCTGTTTCTCCCAAAGTTTGATATAGGCATCAAGACGTTCTTCAGGTGTCGGTTGATCTTGGCAACCGGCAAGCAGAGTCACGCCGAAAGATGCCGATAGAATCAAGGGAATGGTTCGTTTCATATGATTCGCCTCCTATATGCATGAGAGCCATGCATATACCGTACCACTCCTGTCAGAAGATTTCATCTGAAACAAAAAACCGGACTTCTCAAGATGAGAAGTCCGGCGAATCTGATTCAGTTGAAGTAATTGAGTGGATTAACGCTGTTTGCTGCAGACGTTCCACTGTAGACGTAAGAGCCGCGGTGCATTTCAAAATGCAAGTGAGCACCAAAGGCATTTCCTGTCGAGCCGACTGTCCCGATTTTTGTTCCTTTAGCAATCGTTTGTCCAACAGAAACAGCACGGCTGTTCATATGTGCGTAAACTGTCGTGTACTGGATGCCGTTAACCGTATGCGTCATCATGACATGATTACCGTATGCACCGTAGTAACGAGACGTGATGACCTTTCCAGCAGCTGAAGCATAGATGGGTGTACCCGTCGGAGCACCGATATCAATACCATTGTGGAACGTGTAACCATAAACACCGCTTGCCGCACCGTATCCTTGTGTGATCGGACCGCTTGCTGGACGCGAAAAACCAGTCGTTGCTTTTGTTGAAGTCGTCGTACTGTACTTTTTAACATATGTAGAAGAAACGTAGCGTGATGCGCCGCCGTATGAAATTTTTGTCCATGAACCAGAAACACCGAGATAATTGAATGTCTGTCCTGTATTGACGCTACCGACGATTTTATAAGCCGTTGATGGACCTGTCCGGACGCGTAGTCCGTCTGCCATGACTTTTACTTTATATGTCGTTGCGGCCTCAACTTTCGAAGCACTCGTTGTAGCAAAACCTGAAACTACCAAAGCTGTCATTGTCATTGTTGTAAGCAAACGTTTCATTAAGTGTATTTCCTCCTTAAAAATCTGAAGCGCCAGAACTGATCATTACAAAATTGTAAGATTTTATGCATATTTATTTATTTTAAAGAATGATTTTTCGCCTGAGATGATTATAGCATCGTCAATAACACAAAAATATTTCAAATATGTTTCAAAATTACGCTTTGTTAACATATATTGTAATGGATTTTAAAGTAAAAAAAGAAATCGACAAATCGTCGATTTCTTTTTTTACTCGTATAACGTTAGTCAGCAGAGAATGGTGAATATACAGTGAGATGTTGAGGAAGTACCTCGACAGTCACAGGAACATGACCTGCCGTATCACCATCGGCATTGATTGGTAACTCTTCTTTCGAACGAATCTCGACACGTGTCGTCGTGAAGTGTTCGATTTGATCCGCCTTTGATAACCCACCCGTGATGAGTTTAGGTAATGCTTGAAGCGCATCAAAGAATCCGAGCTTCGTAATGATGAATCCATGCAGTAATCCATCGTCGACTTTTGCTTCTTCCGCAAACGATTCGAATCCACCAACGGAATTCGTCAAGGCGATGATTAACAAGTGGGCTTCTCCATCAAATTGTTTTTCGGCAGAGTTGATTTCGATTGGATAAGGACTATGATCCTTAAAGGCTTTCAGACCTTCAATGAAATAAGCGACCGATCCAAGTGACGTTTTCTGTTCGATGCTCACTTCTTCGACGGCTTCCGCAATCAGACCAACCGCAATGACGTTCATGAAGTAATGATCATCATATTTACCGATATCAAGCGGGCGGGCAGGGGCATCAGCTAATATCTGAATCGCCTCTTCGGGGTCCGTCGGGATGTGTAACGCGCGTGATAAATCATTGACCGTCCCAAGCGGTACGATCCCGAGTGTTGGACGATGTGGTTGCTCGGCAATTCCAGTAATGACTTCATTGACCGTTCCATCACCACCCATGGCGATGACGGCGTCGTAATTAGACTGGGCGGCATGACGTGCGAATTCCGTTGCATCGTGTTCTTTTTCCGTGAATCGAACGTCGACGGTTTGAAAGCGAGTAGCAAGCGTCTCTTCAGCGAGCGTCGCGTGTTTTTTTCCGAGTTCTTTACCAGAAGACGGGTTGATGATCAACATAGCTTGAGACAAGATGAATTCCTCCTTTGACGTATCTGTTCCTATTTTCCCGAGTCAAAGAAGGACTAATCATTTTAGTTCAAGTTTCTAAAATTAAACGTTCATACAAACCTTCAATTTTTCGTAACAATGCTTCTTTTTCCATCTCGACCGTCATCCATTCTTCTTCCGCGGATACATGAGAAAGAACGGCATCAAAATGTACGACTTGAAGTTCCAGCTCTTCTATTTGCTGTTCAATGGACTATTCTTTCGCAGGTGCTTTCGAACGCTTTGAAATTTTCGATTTCTTCTCATGATTTATCTGAGGTGGTGTGTCATGACTGGCTTGTCGTTTCTCCACTGCGTAAGCATAGTTTCCAGTATACGAAGTAATTTGATGGTCAAGCCAAATGATTTTTGAAAAAAGACGATTCAAGAAATAGCGGTCGTGTGAGACGGCGATCAATGTACCAGAAAAATTCTCGAGTGCTTCTTCAAGCGTCTCTCTTGATTCAATATCTAGATGATTCGTCGGCTCATCGAGAATCAAAACGTTGATCGACGAATGAACGAGTACGGCAAGCTGCAATCGAACACGTTCTCCTCCGCTTAGTGACAAAATAGACCGAAAGACAGTCGGTCCAAAAAACAGGAACCGGGCAAGAATATGGCGGGCTTCCGCTTCTGGAACGGCAATGCGGTCTCTAAACCAGTCGATTAAGCGAGCATCCTCCTCGAAATGGGCATGCTGGGACAAGTAACCGATCCGGTTCGATGGTCCACGCGTGAGCGTGCCTGCGTCTGGTGACAATTCATCAAGCAACAGTGCGAGCAACGTCGATTTCCCGCTCCCATTCGTTCCGACGATTGCAACCCGATCTTGAGCCATGATTTCGAACGAGACAACATCGAAAATGCGACGGGAATCGTAAGCGAAAGAGAGCTCTTCAGCGCGAAAGACGACTTGACTCGTATGATCGGTAGAAGAAAAAGAGACATCAGCGGTTTTGGCTTCGAGTTGCGGTCGTTTGATCCGTTCGATTCGCTCGAGTGCCCGCTCCATCGATTTTGCTTTACGGAATAATTTCTCACTCGGTGGAGATGCTTCGTTTGCCCACTGCCGTAGTCGACGAATCGCTTCCTTCATCTTCTTGATTTTTTTCTGTTGTTCCTGATAGGCGTGGAACTGTTCCATCAAGCGACGTTCTCGTTCGACGACGAACGCACTGTAGTTCCCTAGATAGGAGGTCAGTTCACCATCTTCAAGCTCGACGATCGAGGTGACGACGGCGTCTAAGAAGACCCGGTCGTGAGAGACGAGCAGGATAGTTCCAGTGTAGTCCCGTAAGAATTGTTCTAACCATTCAACGGCAGCTAAATCAAGATGGTTCGTCGGCTCATCAAGGATTAGGAGGTGTGGTTCCATCAGCAACATGCGACCGAGGCAAATCTTAGTTTGCTCACCGCCGCTCAACTGATGGAAAGGGCGAGTGAGTAACGGACGTAAATGTAATCCGTTCACCATGCGCTCGATCTTCGAGTCGAGTAGATAGCCATCTTTTTGTTCGAATGCATTTGTCGCTTCCGCATATCGAACGAGTAGTGCATCCAGATCATCTGGCGCTGTCGCCATCAAAAGCTCCAACTGTTGCATCCGAGAACGGATTGCGAGGATCTCTTCAAACGCCGTCCAAAGGACGTCGAGTCCGGTCATCGTTTCGGCATAAGTGGGAAGTTGTTCCAAGTAGCCAATCGTCAAACCGTTCTTTTGATAGATGACGCCACCGTCCGGTTGGTCAAGGCGAGCAAGTAAGCGGAGTAATGTCGTTTTACCACTCCCGTTTCGTCCAATCAGACCGACACGATCGTGTTCGTTTAAGAAGAGGGAAACGTCCGTTAAGATCGTTTCGCCTCCGAATTGTTTTGTCAGATGTTGAATGTCGCAAATCATCATAATGAGTTGATCCTTTCGCGCGCATTAAAAAAGGAGAGCGCAAATAGCACTCTCCCTAGTGTGTGAAAGATGCGCTTTGCTGTATTTTTCAATCATGAAGTTCTAAAAAGGGCAGACGGGTGCCTTAGAACGCCATTCCATGAAAAATCGCGCGCAACAGATACAATTGTTCCATTAACCAATGTTTGCACGCAGCAAAGTCCATCATTTCACACCACCTTTCGTTTCAGATACAATCAGTTTACCATTATCTTGTTAATTGCGGAAGTCTGAATTATTTGAACACACCAGCAATCGAGCTGAAGAAGTCACTCAGACCATCAAATAATTTAGCGAAGAATCCTTTTGTCTCCTCGGACGTTGCAAACGCATGGATGTCTTGACCAGCATTTTTTAGTCCACTCTCGATTTGCCCCCAGTTGATGTTCGCTTGCTCCATTTGATTGAATAGATTCGTCAACCGATCCATCTGTGCATCAGACAGTTGGATGTTGTTGTTTTGAATGACTTGGACGATCAGGTTTTCGATCTCGACTTTTGTTTCCGGTTTTTGATTCGCGATTTCGGCCTTGATCTCATTCATCAAATCAGCGACTTTATCTGTCCCGACTGTCTTCCCGACGTCTGAAGTGACCGATAATTCTTGCTGTGCTAAATCTTTCCGTTCGTCACTCAGCTTGATTCCGGTCTCAGCCGAAGTTTGATCATAGGCTTTCATGATTCCTGTCAGTGCCGATGTTCCAGTCACTTTATAAGGAGAAGTGATCGTGATGTCGGCATCTTTGACACCTGCCGTGACGAGAGCGTTCAAGTACATATCCTTCGTCACCCACGTAATGTTTTCCGTCGCAACGGAAAGTCCGTCACCTTTTTCCGTCAATTCGATTTTAGCGGATGAATACATGTTGCCACCTTTTTGCGACTGGGGAATGTTTTTCCCGAGATATTTTTCTTCGTCAGCAGAAGTGGCGATGATCGGCGTGATGCCTTCCGGTGCATTGAGACGGGAAAGCACCCAAGCCTTATCCTTTGCGCCGAGCGACTCCCCGAGAGTGACGATTGTTTTATCAACGACTTGCTCAGCGGATGCGGCTGTCGGAAGTAATAAAGCAGAAGCGATAACGGCTGACGCCATGATTTTTGTTGGTGTATGCATAATGAATTCCTCCAATTGTAAGTAACAGAATGAACTATAGTATCAGGTACTAAAATTAGTGTACGAGAACGAAAGGAGTTCGGAATCGGTCTGTAGATGGAGACGATATCCGCCTTCTGACACTCCATAGTATAGCGAAAAGAGGACAACTTGACTTCCATTTTCAGCATGCTATAGTGGATTTGAATCGAATAATGACCACTAGGGGAGTCGGTTGACCGACTGAGACGAACGAAGACGTTCGGACCCTTTGAACCTGATTAAGTTCGTACTTACGGAGGGAAGTGGCGTCAAGTCTTGTTCTTCTTGCGCCATGCCCGTGTGTTTCGGGGTGGTGTTTTTTCGTTTCATAAAAAAGAGGAGGATGAGATCATGACATTCACACAAGAAATCAAGCAAGCAGCACAAGCGTATTGGGACAGTAGTTTTACCCACCCATTCGTTCAAGGAATCGGCGAGGGAACGTTACCGCTCTCGAAATTTCGACATTATGTTATGCAGGATGCGTATTACTTAAAACACTTTGCGAAGATTCAAGCGAAGGCAGCGTCAAAAGCAGATGACTTTGCGACGATTGCGACACTTGCCGAGCACGCGACTTCGACATATGGGGCAGAACTGAGCTTGCATCAATCATTTTTCGAGCCGCTCGGTATCACAGAAGCAGATCTTGAAGCATTTGAACCGGCACCAACGGCATATGCTTACGTCTCACACATGCATCATGCGAATGAAGGGACGCTTGGTGAGACGATTGCTG
This sequence comes from Exiguobacterium sp. UBA6309, assembly GCF_002439205.1. NCBI lineage: Bacteria > Bacillati > Bacillota > Bacilli > Caryophanales > Exiguobacterium > Exiguobacterium sp. UBA6309. The sequence continues at coordinate 8,318 of NZ_DJTL01000013.1, forward strand.
CCATCTTGCCATGTTACTGGTTGTATTATGAAGTTGGACAACAATTATTGACGTGTACACCGGATGAAAAAATCTATCAGCAATGGATCGACACATATAGTTCGGAATGGTTCGAAAAGGTCGTCTTTGAACAGATTGCACGGCTTGATGCGTTGGCGGAACAAGCAAGCTCGGCTGAACGAGAGCGGATGAAACAGCATTTCGTGACGAGCTGTTATTATGAGTTGCTGTTTTGGCATATGGGATGGACGGAAGAAACGTTTACGTCGATTTACGAGACGATTCCAGCATGGACGGTATCTTCTTAAACGGATAGATGGTAGAATTAGGTATAACATTTAGCGGAAGTAGGGGTAGAAATGGAGATCATCGTGATCGTACTCGCAATCAGCGCCGCGTATGCCGTGCAACGAATGCTGGGTAAAGTCAAAGTAAGATTTATTGGATATATCATTCCAACTTTAATCGTGTTGTCCGGTATATCCGCTACGACTCGAAACTTCAAGGTAGCATATAGCATGGGGAGCTACATTTCTGCTGTTCTTGTCATTGTCGTCTATGCATTACTGACCTATTGGTTATACCGCGTCTACCATCGTGCGAAAGAAGAAGCGGAATATCCGTATCAATCATTAAAAGACCGAGGCATCCTTTAAAGGGGGCTCGGTCTTTTGTGTATCATGTTCTCATTTTTTCCAGTTTTTAAAGCCATCACCGAATTCGAGATGCAGTTGATCGGTAAAGACACCGTTCTGAAAGACCGGCACATCAACTGGTAAGGTGCCTTGCGGTTTGAACGTTCCGAAAATTGCTCGAATACCAGCAGGGAGGTTCGGTCCCGCTGATTTCAGATTGCCTGCTTCAGAGTCCGGTCCGTTCGGATCCCCTTTAAAACCATAGACGAGGACGTGTGCCGGTGCGTCCGGTTGAACGGCGACATCGTATGGATTACGGAGGCTAAGCAAGACGGATGGTGTATTTGTTTGTTTCGCATACCGGAAGATTGAAGCTGGAATCGCTTGCTCTGGTGCAGTAGGCAGTAGTTTGGCACTCGTATTGACGTTTGAACCAACGATGATGTAATCTGCTGCATCGAGTTGTGCCCGTAGTGTCGGGTTTTGGTCGAGCGGTAGCGTAGTAGCCGAGTAATTCGCTGTCGTTACGTGCCAGTTCCGGTTCTTAGGCAGGGAAGCAATCGTCTTTTTCATGCTGTCCGTTTGATCCGTCGCAGGGGCGATCACAAGAACGTTTGCATTCTTTTTCGGCTTGAAGGGTAACGTCCGCTGATCATTTTTCAGGAGTGTGACCGCGGCTTCCGTCATCGCGCGTTCTTTTGCTTTATGTTCGGGACTACCGACGATTTGGTTCGCTTGCGCGAGTTTATCAGCTAAGGATATCGTATCCGTCGTGCCATTCCATATTCCGCGTTCTGCCTTCAGCGTCAGGATCCGCTCGACCGATTGATCAATCCGTTCTTCTGACAGACGTCCGTCTTTGACTGCCGCAATCACGTCCTTAAAAATCTGGTCGAGTTTTATGACATCCTGCTCGGAACGAAGAATCGTCGGCATGAGCGCGATGTCGACACCGGCGTCAAATGTTTTCAGAACGGCTTCTGATTCCGTAAAATTGTCGGCGATCGCCTGCATATTCAATGCATCCGTGATGACGATGCCATCGTAGCCGAGTTTTTCGCGCAGTACGCCCGTGATGACGTCATCCGACAATGTCGCAGGTAAAGGGAAAGTGCCGTTTTTTGACGTGACGACTTCAGACTCGATTGTCGGCATTCCGATGTGTCCTGTCATGATCATATCGATGTCTTCGGCGATGGCTCGCTTGAACGGGACGAGCTCGACTTGTTCCAGCTCCTCCAGGGACCGGTCGACAACCGGCAAGCCATAATGGGAATCGGTCGCCGTATCGCCGTGACCCGGGAAGTGTTTCGCGGTCGCTGCGACGCCTTCAGTTTGAATACCCTTCATCAAAGCGGAACCGAGCATTCCGACGAGCTCCGGGTCACTTGAGAACGAGCGAACACCGATGACGGGATTTCCAGGGTTACTGTTGACGTCAAGAACCGGCCCGAAGTTGACATTGATGCCGAGCGCATGCAGTTCGGAACCGATGATATGACCGGCATCATTGGCATACGCACTACTACGGGTCGCACCTAACGCCATATTGCCGGGTAAGTTCGTTCCTGTTCCGAGCCGAGTGACGATGCCACCTTCTTGGTCGATCGTGACAAAGAGCGGAATATCGTTGCTGTCATCTTGTTTGACGACTTCTTGCAGATCATGAACGAGTTTTGTCGTCTGTTCGGTTTCACTGACGTTCTCAGCAAACAAGATGACGCCACCTAAATCATAGCGGTCGATGATGTTCGCGACTTCCGGAGCAAGCGACGTATGGTTACTGCCATTCCACTGCCGGAAGTCCGGCATGATCATCTGTCCGATTTTTTGTTCGAGTGTCATCATGTCGATTTTTTGACTGATCCGATCTGCTGAAGATCCTGCCTCTGCCATGACAGGCAAACTACTTGAGACGAGTACTGCTGCGAGTCCTGCTGTTAACGTGAATTGCCCAATCCTTTTCATGATGTACATCCTCCTCTAGTCAAACCACGACTGGAATACTTTTCAATACGGACAGTATAGCAAGGTGCTTGTTTTAAAACAATATTTTATTTGAAAACGATTACATTAGCAAATAAGTTTTAATAATGTTTTTGTGCATTCCGATTTGAAAAAAAAAAATGACTCCCCTTGAAGAGGAATCACTTTTTAGTCATTCGATCGATCAGCTATAGCGCTCCACGATGTTTGTCAGCTGGCGTTCGACAAATGACTGATCCTGCAGTTCACTATTGGATAGGCGGAGTTTGATCATCGACTCATCCGCTCCAGCCATTTCACTGAACAATGATCCGAGACTATGCGCACGACGATCGACTTGGACGATTAAATCAATCCCTGAGCTGTCTTGGAGCATGATGATTTCGATCTCATCCAGTTTATGAGCGTAGTGTGTATTGCGTGCTGAGTATTCAAGTTCCTGAGCAATCGGTAAATCTTTACGGAATCGTCCAGGTAATTTTTCTGTATCGGCTTTCTTTAACCGGAAGCCAAGTGACTCCATGGCATCTAAGACCATCGTTTGATAACGGTTTGCTTCGACGATGACAGCGTCACGGTCCGACGGATCAACGGATTGTGCGATGTCAAGTCCGGTCTCGATCCATGATTTCGATTGGCTGACGGAGAGTGGCGTATTTAGTGGCACACGTAATGTGAATGGAATTTCCCGCTCGACACCCGCTTCGATCGTGAACTTCGCTTCATTTAAGGCAAACCGGTCGAGCGTAAAGGTCGTAAACGTCGTACTATCATTGACTTCTTGTTTGTACTGCGTGTTGAATTCAAGATAAATCCGGTCAATTTCTTGATCGACGTTTCCACCTTTGATATGGACGACACCGTGGATTTGACCGCCTGGTTCACAGCGATCATCCGTCAACCGTGTGTCGACCGTTGCAGCACCGATTCCGATTTGTGAGAGAATTTTTTTGAACATGATGCATTCCTCCTTTTGATTACGTACGAATGATGAAGCGTGTAAACTTGTCGAACAGGTACGAATTTGCTACAGTTTCGAAAGAACATTAGAAAAGGACGGGACGACTAGTGGAACTACATGAATTAAAAGCGAACCTTGCTTCGAAAATCACGCAAGGAGTACTGATCCATGCAACGATGAGCAATCCGCGTCAAAAATCCAATGATCTCCGACGAATCAAGGTAAAACCGATTCTATTAAGAGATACGGTGATGATGCAGGTTGAGTTTCAATTTGAACGCGTCATGAAGCATGAAAATATTTTAGTGGAGGATTTCATCGGTCGACTCGATGACTGGTTCACGGAATTCCGGCAATTCCTCTTCCGTTTTGAAGAAGAAGAATGGCAGTTCCAGCTCTCGAAAAAGATGAAAGTCGCGATCAAGACATCCCAAAAGGAACCAATGAAAGCACTCTTGTCGCATGACCGAAAAAAAACCTATCTATTAGAAGACGGTGTACCGGTTCCGTTTCTGATTCGTCTAGGTGTGATGACGGAAGCGGGGCAAGTCAAAAAACAGAAGTACGATAAGTTCAAGCAAATCAATCGCTTCCTTGAATTCGTCGAGGATAGCATCGCCGCCTTACCAACAGGAAAAAAACTGCGGATTTTAGACTTTGGTTGCGGGAAATCGTATTTGACGTTCGCTCTCTACCATTATTTAAAAGTCGTCAAAGGATTCGACCTTGAAGTGACAGGTCTTGATTTAAAGAAAGAAGTTATCGAAGAATGTACGCAAATTGCACGTGATCTGGATTATACCGATCTGACATTCCGCGTCGGAGACGTTCATGATTATACAGGGGAGACGGAAGTCGACCTGATGGTGACGCTTCACGCTTGTGATGTTGCGACGGACGTCGCACTCGCGCGAGCTGTCGACTGGAATGCATCAGTCATCCTAAGTGTACCGTGTTGTCAAAAGGAACTGAACCGTCAATTGGACTGCGCTCCGCTTGATGTCATGCTCCAGCACGGACTGATCAAAGAAAAATTCGCATCACTTGCGACGGACTCGATTCGTGCCGAGTTATTGACGCTTGTAGGATATGAAGCGCAATTGCTTGAATTCATCGATCTTGAGCACACACCGAAGAACATCTTGATCCGTGCGTACAAACAAAACAAGCGACCAACGGAAGAAAAAATCGACCGGTACATCGCATTCCGTGATCTGTTGCAGGCACGACCATTTTTAGAAAATGAATTAAGCGGCAGACTTGGACAGATTTCACCGAAACTCGTACAATAAGAAGGAGAACGAATCAAAGGAGGCAATACGATGGATTTCCAAATGTATTTTGAAGATGTCGTCCAAACAGCCCGCAAAGAAGCGCAAGCTGCTGGATTTGAAGAATTAACGACGCCAGAGAGCGTGGATGAAGCAATGAAACGGGAAGGTCTGACACTTGTCCTTGTCAATTCTGTTTGTGGATGTGCTGGCGGGATCGCCCGTCCTGCAGCAGCGTACGTCAATCGGAAAGAGGGCATCAAGCCCGATCATTTCGTCACAGTATTCGCTGGACAAGATCGCGAAGCGACAGACCGTGCGCGTGAATATTTCGAAGGTTATCCACCTTCATCTCCATCATTTGCGTTAATGCAAGATGGAAACATCCTCTCGATGGTCGAGCGCTTCGACATCGAATCGTTCACGGCGGAAGAAGTCGTCGAGAAACTTGAATCATTAATTGAAATCTACGCCTAAGCGAAGAAGACTCCTGAAAAAGGAGTCTTTTTTTGTGTATTCATAAGACTAAAATAATAAATTTTAAATTTGAAAACGTTTGCAAAATTGTATAAACAGTCATTTATGCATGATTTATGAATAGAAAGTCAAAAAAATTTATATATTTATGCTTTACAGTGAATAAATATTCGTATATCCTAAAAGCAATAGAACAGGTCAGGCTTTTCGGTATTGAATTGGACATACACATAAGTCATACTATTGTTAAAGTTCTGACAATTGAGCGTTGGAAGGGGAAATCTCGAATGAAAAAATTATTAGCAACGGCAATGGCAGGCATTCTGGCAGTCACAATGGCAGCATGTGGCGCGTCGGAAGAATCAACAGGTGGATCAAGTAAGGATGATAAAGTATTGACGATGGGAACATCAGCGGATTACTTCCCATTTGAATACATCGATACGAAAAAAGGAGAAGACATCGTCGGCTTCGACGTTGCGATCGCCAAAGAAGTTACGAAAAATCTTGGATATAAATTAAAAATCGAAGATATGGAATTCGGTAGTCTACTTGGTGCGCTTAGCTCAGGTCGTGTGGATTTCGTCATGGCGGGCATGACACCAACGGAAGAACGGAAGAAAAATGCTGACTTCACGGACATTTACTTCGAATCGAAAAACTTAGTCATGACGAAGGATAAAGCGATCAGTTCAGAAGATGAACTCAAAGGTAAAAAAATCGGTGTCCAGCTTGGTTCGATTCAAGAGGGACTCGCGAAAGACCGCTTTAAAGACAGCGAAACGGTTCCATTGAACAAAATTCCAGAAATCATTCAAGAATTGAATACAGGTCGGATCGATGCCCTCATTATCGAGGATGCAGTCGCCGTCAAATACATGGATCAAGATGCCTCCCTGAAAACGTACCAGATTAAAGAAGATGGTCCAGCTGGTTCAGCAATCGCCTTCAAAAAAGGGGATAAGATGCGTGACGATTTCAACAAAGAGCTGAAGAAAATGATCGACAGTGGTGAAATCGATAAATTAGCAGAAGAGTGGTTCCAAAAAGAAGCAAAATAAGTCAAGTGCATGGGGGTGGGGGTAACTTCATCCCTTTTGTGCGACGTTAGGAGATTGATTATGATAGACTTTACAAAGATTCAAGATTCAATTCCATATATTCTCGAGGGCATTCCGGTCCTCTTCCAAGTCGTCATCGTAGCAGCCATTGCCGGGATGCTGATCGGAATCGTCGTCGCGGCACTAAAAATCACAAAAAGTCGAATCCTCCGTTTTATCGGTCATGCCTACACAGCGATTTTCCGGGGTACACCACTGATTTTGCAACTGGCAATCGTTCACTTCGGATTACCGCAACTAACTGGATATGTCACGACAGGATACCAATCAGCAATCATCGCCTTCTCTTTGAACTCCGGAGCGTATATTTCGGAAATCATTCGGGCAGGGATTCAGGCTGTTGATCGTGGACAATGGGAAGCTGCAGATGCGCTCGGTATTTCGTATTTCAAACAACTGCGTTCGATCATTTTGCCGCAAGCCTTTAAAAATATCCTCCCAGCGATCATGAACGAATTGATCACGTTGACGAAGGAGTCGGCGCTTGTCTCGACGGTCGGCGTGCTTGATGTCATGCGCCGGGCGCAAATCGTCGGAGGAGAAAAGGCAATCTATTTCGAACCGTTATTATTTGCCGGATTCGTATATTTTGTTCTTGTCATGGGATTGAGCTTGATAGGCCAACAAGTCGAAAAAGCTATGAGAAAGAGTGGGTAATCAGATGGAACCTATGATCCAAGTCACCGATTTGCATAAGCAGTTCGGAAAATTAGAAGTATTAAAAGGTATATCGACGACGGTTACACGCGGTGAAGTCGTCGCTGTCATCGGACCGTCGGGATCTGGTAAATCAACATTTCTACGATGTATCAATTTACTTGAACAACCAACGAGTGGGACGATCATCGTCGATGGTTTTGAACTGACAAAACCAAAGGCGAACATCTCGAAAGCACGTCAGAACATCGGCATGGTTTTCCAACAGTTCAACTTGTTCCCGCATAAGTCTGTCCTTGATAATCTGACGTACGCACCAATCAACGTCCTCGGGATTTCAAAGGACGAGGCGATTAAACGAGCGGAGACGTTACTGGAACGTGTCGGTTTAGCGGAAAAACGCGATAATTACCCGAATCAGTTGTCAGGTGGACAAAAACAACGGGTCGCGATCGCCCGCGCACTTGCGATGGAACCGAACGTCATGCTGTTCGATGAACCGACATCAGCCCTTGACCCAGAGATGGTCAACGAAGTGCTAGACGTCATGAAGCAGCTTGCTGAGAGTGGAATGACGATGGTCATCGTGACGCACGAGATGGGCTTCGCAAAAGAAGTCGCCGATCGTGTCTTGTTCCTCGATGAAGGAATTTTAATGGAAGAAGGTTCACCAGTCGAACTCTTCGACAATCCGAAGACGGACCGGGCAAAAAAATTCCTCGAAAAAGTTTTATGATCACCGTACGCTAACTCTGAAAAGGGGTTAGCGTTTTTCGATTTTTAATATAGAGGAGGATAAGAATGAAAAAACTGCTGGAAGGTCATCATACTCGTCTGACACGTTTTCAACCGGAAGATACCGAAGTGATGCAACGATTGCTTGACGATGCGACATTCGCCCGTCATTTTAGTGCAACGCCATATCGTCATTTATCCATGGATAAGATTGAAAAGATGATGGCGACGGATGCACCGGAGACGTTTCGATTTGCGATCCGGAACTTTGAAGATGAACGGATGATTGGAGTCGTTGCATTAGAAGATATTTTACCGGCACACGGAACGGCGTGGTTGATGATCGGCATCGATCCGGATTGTGAAGGGCAAGGGTATGCGACGGATGCGCTACAGACGATCCTCGAATACGCCTTCTTGGAGCTGAATCTGTACCGGATTCAATTGACGGTCTTTGATTATAATTTGCGTGCAATTAAATTATACGAGCGACTTGGGTTCGTGCAGGAAGGAAGATACCGTGCTTTTTTACGACGAGACGGAGAGCGGCATGACATGTTACTGTATGGATTACTTGAACCGGAATGGAGGGGTCGACAATGATTCAAGAAACGGAAGCGTTCGTCCGGTCGTTTCATGCGACGGACTTTTCAGGTCATGATTATGCTCACATTGAACGAGTTCGCCGTTTAGCGTTACATATTGCAAAACAGGAAGGCGGGAATACCCGGATCATCGAATTAGCAGCCTTACTTCATGACGTAGCAGATAGCAAACTCGGGGGAACGGCAGAGACGGTCGCCACCTTTTTGCAAGGAAAGGTGACAGAGGAGGAACAGGAACAGATTTTAAACATTATCACGAGCCTGTCCTATAAAGATGGCACACGTCCACCAATGCGAACGATCGAAGGACAAGTCGTCCAAGACGCCGACCGTCTCGATGCGATCGGCGCAATCGGGATTGCGCGAACGTTTCAGTTCGCTGGTCGGTTCGGGGAGCCAATGCATGTGCCAGGACTAACAGCACGAAAGCCGGGTGATCGAACAGGCGAGACAAGTGCCCTGAATCATTTTGAAGAAAAGTTATTCCGACTAAAAGATTTAATGAATACGAAGACGGCCCATCATTTAGCGGAGGAACGGCATCGCTACATGGAAGAGTTCGTGGCTCGTTTTAAGGAGGAATGGGAGGGGGTTACGGGAGGAACAGGTGAGTTTTAAATTGTTTAACACATAAGGCGTGTTGTCCGGTTCGTTTTCCAGACAACACGCCTTATGTTGTATTTAACTAAGGATGATGGCAGTAATTAACCCAAGTGCTGCGAACAGACCAACGATCGCGCCGCCTTCCTCGTGAGCTTCCGGCATCATCGTCGAAGCGAGCATCGCGATGATCCCACCACTTGCGAAGCCACCGATCATGGCGAACTGCATGTCTGGTAGTTCTGCGAGAACCGTATAGCCGGCGAGTGAGGCGAGGGCGGAGATCAACCAGACGACTCCCCACATCAGCAAGACTTTTTTCTTCGAAAAGCCATCTTTTCGTAACCCCGTCGTACTCGATAAACCTTCCGGGATGTTACTGACGAAAATTGCCGCGACGAGTGCCGCGCTGACATTTCCAGATAACAGACTGGCACCGATCATGATTGATTCTGGGATGGCATCAAGAATCGTCCCAAAGAAAATCGCCGTCCCCGTGCCTTCATTCCCACCAGACGAGCGTTTCCGTTTACTCGCGCCGCGTGACGAGACGAACAAGTCAAAGCCCGTAAAGACAAGTGCCCCGACGATAAAGGAAATCGCGACGACGAACGTTGTTGATTTCTTTAATGCCTCATCGAGCAACTCAAATGTCGCTGCTCCAATCAAGATTCCTGTTCCAAACGACATGATGTAACCGATCAGTCGTTGTTTTAAGGGTAAGTACAGTCCAAACAAGGCGCCAATGACAACGGCGCCACCTGCTAACGCACCCCAACCGAACGCACCCCACATATGATCGCCTCCTTCTTGTACTTTCTACCTGTTCTATATAATTCATAAACATAGCGAAAAGAAAGAAAAATAGTTCGAGACGAATGTAAGGGGCTGACTCCAAAAAAGAATGCCGCGTCTTTTCACGCTCTTTCCTCAGGCGAGACACAAGCCAGTTTTCCTGCTTCATTCAAGCAGGAAAGCAGATCTTGTTCGTCTCTGACAGCGCAAAAATGCGCTTTTTCCTGTAGGAGTGGCGTGAAACGCGTCATTCTTATCTTTGTGGAGAACGACTTCTTAAGTGATTAAATCTCAATCATCAGAATGGTTGTTTATTTAACCAATGACCACCGTCAAGAGCGATGCATTCTCCGTTCAAGTAGCGGGCTTGATCTGATACCATCCAGCTTGCGAGCGTCGCGATCTCTTCCGGTGTTCCGAATCGACCGAGTGGGACGTTGCGGCGAATTCGTTCCGCGTGTTCTGGTGATAAAGCGAGTTTATCGGCACCACCCGTTCGTTCGATCGGTCCCGGACTGATCGCGTTGACACGGGCTTGATATTTATAGCCCCATTCGACGGCAAGCGTCCGCGTCAAGTTCAGCACGCCGGCTTTTGCAGCAGCACTCGGAGCGACACCAGCGCCGGCCTGCCATGCATAAGAAGCGACGATATTGACGATTTGACCGCCAGCGACTTGATCTTCCTGCCAACCCTTGACAAGAGCGTGACAGCAGTTAAATGTCCCGTTGAGGACGATATCGATGACCGTCTTCCATCCATTCGGCGATAATTCGTCGGTCGGACAGATGAAGTTCCCGGCAGCATTGTTGATCAATGCCTCGAGACGACCGAACCGTTCGCGTGCTTGCTTGACAGCAGCAAGACAAGCGTCCGCGTCACGGACATCCATCTGAATCGTCAGATGCTCGCCTTGAATCTGTTCCAATGCTTCATCCATCAGTCGCAAGCGTTCTGCGTCACGTCCTGTGACGACGACATTCCAGCCAGCTTCCTTTAAGGCGAGCGCCATCGCTTTCCCCATTCCGTTCGTTCCACCCGTCACCATGATCGTTTGTGTCATATTGCTTCCTCCTTTATGTAATGAATGAACAGCCATTCATATTCTTTATTCAAAAAAGAAGGAGCGAACTCCTTCTTTTTTTACTTATTGTGTTGCAAGAGCTGTATCTGTTAAAACAGGAACGACTTGTTTCTTACGTGAAACGACACCTTCGAGGTAGACGAGGTTGTTCGTCGCTTCAAGACCATAAGCACGTTCGACGAGATTCGCTTCTTTCCCGAGGACGAGTCCGACTGAGTTGTTCGTCAAGATATCCGTGACGATAAAGACGAACAAATCAAGACCTTTTGCAAGGATGACTTCGTTGATCGCTGTTTCGAGTTCTTCTTGGCGAAGCAAGACTTCAGCTGTATCGACCGTGTTGACTTGAGCGATTTCGACTTTGAGTGTTCCCATCGTGAATTCTTTTGCGTCAAGTGCGATCAATTCAGGAACAGTTTTCTTCGAGAGATCAGCTCCAGCTTTGAGCATCTCAAGACCGTAGACGTTCGCATCGACACCGGCGATTTCTGCGAGTTCACGCGCTGCGATGATATCTTGCTCTGTGCAAGTCGGTGATTTGAACAGAAGCGAGTCAGAAATGATCGCTGATAGCATCAGACCAGCGATTTCTGGTTTGATTGCAACACCATGCTCTTTGTAGAGCTTGTTCAGGATCGTTGCTGTACAACCGACTGGTTCTGCCCGGTAATAGACAGGATCCGATGTCTCGAAGTTTGCGATTCGGTGATGGTCGATGACTTCTGTTACCGTAACAGCGTCGATATCGTTCGCACTTTGTTGACGTTCGTTGTGGTCGACTAAGATGACGTGTGACGCTTCTGTCGCGACCTCTGTCACTAGACGTGGTGCTGAAACTTTGAACGTATCGAGCGCGAATAACGTTTCATCATTCATCTCACCGAGGCGGATTGCTTCGGCATTGACACCGAGCGCTTTCTTTAATTCTGCATAAGCGATTGCCGATGTGATCGTATCGGTATCAGGATTTTTATGACCAAATACTAAAACTTTTTCCATGACGTGTTCACTCCTCAATGATTGTTGTCTCGCCCTATAGTGTATCATATCTCGGATTTAGAAAGCGTTCATTTTCACTAGGATACCAGCGATTTTTTCGCTCCAGAAGGGGTCTGACGCGTAAAAGACATTCATTCCTTTTTGTTTGTTCCCGAGGTAAGCCCCGCGGAAATAACGTCCATCCCGATCAAGATAGTCCTTTGCGATGAATCGGCCGGTCTGCTCGATTGAATCCGTCAAGGATTTATAAGCAGTCGCATCTTCTCCCGGGGCAGAATCCGTCGCATTGACGCCGAATAGATTATTTTTTTCGCGGGCAATCTCAGACCGTCCATAGTCGGATTCGTGAATGGCGTGTGCAAGCAGGTAGGCCGCGTTGACCCGGTATTTCTTTTCAACGGATTTAAAGACTTTTCCTTTCCCGACCAAGGGGCTGTCCGGCGCTTGCTCCTTGATGAACGCATCGAGTTGTTTGGCACTCAGGCGCGTCGGTTTCGTCAAATCACGTGTCAGTGTCTTCGATTCGACGTATTTGCTCGTCCGAGACGTCGCGTTCGTCGCTTCACCAGCGACAATCAATCCACCAAGTCCACCGTCAGCAACGATGTAGTGAAGGAGTCGATTTCCCTTCGTCTGATAGTACGACGGATTCGAGACACGTTCTGCTGGGAACGGACGTAAGCGATCCGTTGGGACATAACCAGTTGCGCCTGCGACGCTGATGCGACTCGTCTGTTCACCGAACTGAAGCAATTGGACGCGTGTGCCGGAAGCGACGTAGGTAAGCCGTTTCTTTAAATCGGCGTCATGATGAATCGACAGAATACCGCGATCATCGACGATCCCGGTACCTTGTCCACCGAGATAGACGTAGCGGTCGTCCGATGAACGTTTTACCGCACCACGCTGACCCGCATACTCCTTTGCCTCGGCGAACGTTTGAAAGTCTTGTTCGTTGATTGTACCTTTCTCATAGCGCTCAGCTGTATAAGGAGCCGGTGGGGATAAAACTGTCTTCGGTTCCTCACGAAGCCAAAAGAACAAGAGAATGCCGATGAGGAAAAAGAAGAGTAACCCTTTCAGTGAGCTAGTCCGGCGCACGGGGCGACCAGGACGGATAGTGCGTGTCGTCAAAGAAAATCACGTCCTTTAAAAAGCAATGGACATTCGTGTCCAACGTAGGTAGTCTAACAAAGAAAAACAAAAGGGAGGTGAACCTGATGCAAATCGGTTATCGAACGCTGAAGACAGCGGTCGCTGCCGCGCTCGCGATGTGGATCGCGGAGCGACTCAAGCTCGATTATTACGTCTTCGCTGCGATCATTGCGATCTTGAGTATCCAATCGACACGAAAGAAGACGTTTCGGTCGTCCTACGAACGGATCATGGCGTCATTACTTGCCATCGTACTTGGATTCATTCTGTTCGAAGTCATCGGCTATCGTCCGGTTACGTTATTGATCTATTTCATTTTATTCCTTCCATCCGTTCAACGCCTCCGACTTCAGGACGGTTTCATCACGAGTGTCGTCATACTGACACATTTGTATACGGAACGTCAGCTCAACGCACATATCCTGTTGAACGAATCCTTATTGCTCGGCATTGGTGTCGGTGTCGGAATGCTTGTCAACATGTACATGCCAAGTCTCGATCTATTGATCGACGACCGACGGGAAAAGATTGATCAACGGATCGCGTCCTTATTCTATGAAGTCGCGGCCGCGATCGAGACAGGGCGAGTCAATCATCATGCGTTGACGCTTGACGAGACGGAACGTCTGTTACATGAGGGAAAAGATGCTGCCTTAAAACGGATGGGGAATGCGATCGGTCGACGTAATGATGATGAGGACTATGCCTATTTCCGGATGCGCGAACAACAATTCGAGTTACTGCGCGGTATCGTCCATCATGCCGAGGAACTTGTTCTCGTCGTCGAAGAAGGAAAAAAAGTCGCCGCCTTCTTTCGGACGATTGGCGACAATGTCCGACCTGAAGCCGACGCAATGGTATACATTTTAGAACTAGAAGCGCTATTGACGCGTTTTCGTGCCTCTGCCTTACCCGTCACGCGGGAAGAGTTCGAGGTCCGCTCTGCCTTGTTGCATATGCTGCAGGAAGCAGAGCAATATTTGCGTCTCAAACAACGCTACGTCAATCAAAAGAAATAAAACATCGTTGAAGCGAATGTTCCGAGTAGGAAAATCGCTAAGATTCCGATCGTCGTCCATTTAATGATCCGTTGTTGTTTCGATGGTCTTGCCATATCGTCATGTCCTCCTCTCTCATATCGACTGATTACTGCCATTGTACAAACAACCTTTCAGAAGTGCAAATGGCTGTCAGGATGGTATACTAATAAAGCGCTATTGGATTGAATTATATTAGAGGAGGTTTTTGTCATGGTCAATGAACAACGCGTATTGGATACGTTTTTAGAGCTTGTCCAGATCGATTCGGAATCAAAAGAGGAAGCACGGATTTGTGCTCACTTGAAAAAAACGTTTGAGGATCTCGGATGTGACGTTTTTGAGGATGACGCTTCGTCTAAGACGGAACACAAAGGAAATAACTTGATCGTCACGCTTCCGGCAACAAAAGACGGGGTCGATAAAATTTATTTCACTTCCCATATGGATACAGTATTCCCGGGTCAAGGAATCAAACCAATCATCGAGGACGGTTATGTCAAGACGGACGGCACGACGATTCTTGGAGCAGATGATAAAACGGGACTTGCTTCACTAATTGAACTCGTTCATGTACTCAATGAGACAAAACAACCACACGGAAAAATCCAGTTCGTCATTACAGTCGGTGAAGAATCTGGACTTGTTGGGGCGATGGTCCTTGATTCATCGAAAATTGATGCGGATTACGGTTTCGCACTCGATTCAGACGGAAAAGTAGGGGACATCATCACTGCTGCTCCAACCCAAGCAAAAGTCAATGCGAAGATTTTTGGAAAAACAGCTCACGCTGGTGTTGCACCAGAAAAAGGGGTCTCGGCGATTACGATTGCTTCAAAAGCCATCGCGAAGATGCCACTCGGTCGGATTGATGAAGAGACGACAGCTAACATCGGACGGTTCAGCGGTGGCGGTCCATCAACGAACATCGTTTGTGATTATGTAGAAATTTTCGCGGAAGCACGTTCACTTGTTGCTCCGAAGATGGAAGCGCAGACTGAGAAGATGAAAGCGGCGTTTGAAGAAGCAGCGGCAGAACTCGGTGGTCGTGCCGAAGTGGAGGTCAAAGTCATGTACCCAGGCTTCAAGTTCGAAGATGGAGATCAAGTTGTCGAAGTCGCAAAAGCAGCCATCACACAACTTGGACGTACACCACGTCTCTTGCATTCTGGTGGCGGATCAGATGCCAATGTCATCGCTGGTTTCGGTATTCCAACGGTCAACTTGGCGGTCGGATATGAAGATATCCATACGACGAATGAGAAGATGCCAATCGAAGAACTCGTCAAAACAGCGGAACTTTGTGTGACGTTAGTCGATTACATCACGAACAAATAAGCTGATGGAACACAAAAAGAGTGTATCGCGACATTGCGATACACTCTTTATCATTGTACGATTAAACTACTTGAGGACGATCCACATATTCCATAGACTCTAAAACGAGTTCTTCTGTACATAATAAGGTCGAAGCGATTTCATCGATTTGAATCGACTTTCCGTATTTTTGCCGATAACTTTCGTTTAGTTTACGGGCTTCCCGGACGATCCGGGCATATGTCCGTTCAATTTTAGTCATGGAAAAACCCACCTTCCAAATCTGAATAGGTACAGTTTACCATGCTTCAACAGACGAAAGGTGTATTTTGTGTATAAAAAATGCTAATTTTACGAAAAGGGGAAAAAGATGGAATTTTATTTTTTAGGGACAGGAGCCGGTATGCCGTCAAAACAACGGAACGTTACTTCGATTGCCTTGTTACACCCCAAAATGACTTGGTTGTTCGATTGTGGAGAGGCTACGCAACATCAAATCTTACACAGTCCGATTAAACCACGAAAAGTCAACGCGATCTTCATCACCCATTTACATGGGGATCATATTTTTGGATTACCAGGATTTATCAGTACACGAGCTGCCTTAGAAGGAACGACACCGCTAACGATCTATGGACCGATAGGGATTAAGGAATGGATGGATGCGACATTAAGGATTACAGGAACATATTTACGTTATCCACTCCAGATCGTTGAAGTCGAAGATGGTCAAACATACGAACAAGATGGTTTCCGCGTGACGGTGCGGTCACTTGAGCACCGTTTTCCGGCGTTCGGGTACCGCCTAGAAGGACCAGAAGAGCGTGGGGCATTACGTGTTGATGCACTGAAGGCACTTGGAGTTCCTTCCGGTCCACTCTATCGCCGAATCACACTGGAAGAAACCTTTGAATTCGATGGCACGGTCTACGCATCGTCTGACTTTTTAGAATCTCCCAAACCAGGTGTCAAGCTAGCGGTTCTTGGCGATACGATGCCGTGCGCGGCGTCGATAGAACTCGCGCGAGATGTCGATGTATTAGTCCATGAAGCGACGTTTGCCGATCGAGAAGTCGAACATGCGGGACGCTTCGGTCACTCGACCGCTCGACAGGCAGCTGTCATCGCGGATACGGCGCAGGTAAAAAAGCTCCTCTTGACGCACGTATCTGCGCGTTATGTCGATCAAGAAGAAGTACTGGAACAAGAGGCACGAGAAGTATTTGCAAACAGCCATCTCATGTTTGATCACCGGGTCGTTCCGGTCAAAGGGTAAAAGATGGACTTTCTCATTTTATGGGCACTCTTTTTACTGGCTGCTAGTGGCTTAGCGTTTTTACTTGAACGGCGAACGGAAAAAGAAACATACTTGTATATGAAGTTCATTTTTTATGCGTGTCTCGGCGCCGTGTCGTTTCCAGTCTATGATATTCAATTACCGCTCGGCATCATCATCTTTTTGATCGTGTTGCATCCGAAAAAGAATTCACGTTATAAACGATACATGGCATTATTCGGGTTCTTGTTCTTCCTGTTTCAACTGTTCCTCGGACCGTTTGATGCCGGAACGTTGCGGGAAGAAACTCAACAGATTGGTCGCGTGACCATCACGGATGATTCGTTCGATAGCTTTCTCGCACAAGTCGAACGCCGTGTAGGAGAAGACGGATTACGGTTGGAACAAAGCCAGCTAATGTTCGATCGAGGCGGGAATCTACGGAATGCTTCGTTTGAGATGCTCGTCCAAACTCCGAAACGGTTCATTCGTTATGAAGTCAGTTATCAAGAGTTGACCGGAACGATTTCCTATCGACCACGTGAAGAGTTGGCAACGAAATCATTGATATCGTATTATCAAAAACTGATTGATGCGAACCAATCGTTTGAGACGTTACGAAAACTCTCGATGCATGAGATTTTACATGATTCCAAAACCCCTTATGTCGAGATGGATCTCGATGGGCTCTACGAAACGTTTAGTCTGCAGGATGCGACAGTATTTTTGATTGATGACAAAGGAAAACTTATTCCGTATGTTAATACAGGGAACGATGTCTTAGCGAATGCGATTCGCCTGACCTATCTGCGGTCTGACGGTCAATCATTACGAGACAAGACCATTCTGTTATACAATTACAGCTTTGAGACCTCAAGGCGAAAAGGAGTCGTACGATGAAAAAATGGTTATTTGTTGCAAGTATCGTGTTACTTGCCGGTTGCGCAGAAGCAAAAGAGGAACAACAAACAGCGTCTTGTGAGACCGAAGTCAAGGTGTCGGTCGTGGATCACGTCAAGGATAAGACATTATTCGATAAAGACGTGTGTTTGAATAAAAAAGATACAGCACTGGATGCGCTTGAAGATACAACGCTTGATGTCGTTAAAACAGGTAAAGGTGAGATGGCATATGTAACGGCAGTCGATGGGATTCGTGAAAAGTCAGCTGGAGCAGGGAGTGGCTGGGTCTTCGGTGTCAACGGAAAACCCGGGGAAGTCGGTGCCGGGAGTTATGAACTGAAAAAAGGAGACCGTCTCGAATGGCGGTTTGAAAAAGATGCAATGGCTTATTTTGAGTAAACCAGAACGGGAGCGACTTCACCCAGTGAACGTCGCTCTCTTTTTCATCGGGATGATTACGATTCCATTCGTCCTCACACACGATCAAACGATCATCGTGGTCTATCATCTACTCTTGTTCTTATTCGTTCAAGAGCGGACTATTTTTCGATATCTCTTACTTCCTGCTCTCTATGCCGTCATGATGTGTGTACCACTCTTATATGGAGCAAGCATCGATTCGTTTGCCATATATGAAACGACGATCCAGGTGACATTATTCGTCACCTCAAGTCAATGGATCTTCACGTTAGTTCGACTCGACCAGATGGGACCGTTGTTTCGTTTCTTACCTCGACTGACACGATTGACGGGGATGGTGCTGGCGCTGATTCCGTCTTTCTTACGGACTTGGCCGGAAGTCAAGATGAGTCATCCGAAAGCGTCGCTTGCTGTTCGACTGGAGCGGATGACCGCCTATCATATCGTACCGATCGAAGCGGTGCCGTCTCACTTAAGACCGGTCACGCGACGTGATGTTCAGACAGGCTTATTACTTGCGGCAGGACTGGCTCTTTGTCTGACACCATGGACGATCATTCCTGCGCTGATTTTGCCTATATCGCTATTATTTACAAAAGGAGGAATCCGGGATGCCTATCATGTATACCGACAACGATCGAGAAGAGCGACTGCGACATCAGGCAATCGAACATGATCAATCGGTCTTGACACCAGAGCGCCTCCTACATGGACGTGTCCGGGACCTGCTTGCGACCGTCTCCTTGTTTCGAGCTGGAGAACTCGCGACCTTACTTGGCTTAGAAGCCTTTTTTGAAGCGGAGTCGAGTGAACTTTCGGCTGGGGAACAACAGCTCGTCGGACTCGGTCATGCCTTGTCTTCGTCACCGAAGACACTTTTTTTGTCGGAACCGTTTCTCTTTCTTGATCATGTCAGACGCAAGCGATTAATGGGATTGCTTGAAGAAATCGAACGACGGTTTGGTTGTCAGATCCATTGTTCGATGACGATCCAATCCGACCTCTCGCTGACGAGTGAATCGGCTGAAAAAACTGGACGTTTCCTGAACCAAATCGAAAACGTTCAACATCGTTATCCGTTGCAGACACGCTATGCACTGGTGACAGGGAAATTGTCATTTCATCAAGGCGAACGGATTGCGATCGTCGGTGCGAATGGGAGTGGAAAGTCGACGCTCCTACGTCTCGCACTCGGTGTCGAGCGCCCGCTTTACGGAAAAGTTCGGCGGGCGGGAGAGATGCATTATGTACCAGCGCATCCGATGCTTGCGCCATTAGACGATCGAAGCGGTAGTTTTACGACGCAAAAAAAACGTCTCTTGGACGGTATCGAATGGAGTAAAGACAGCTATTACTTTGATGAACCGACGGCTGGACTTGATGACAGCGCACGAATGGCTTTTGTCGCATCGTGGAAGCAGAATCCGACGAATCTGATCGTCATGGCGACGCATGATCCAGTTCTCATTCGGGCAGCACAGCGGATCATCTATCTGGTGCACGGAGAAGTGGCTTTCGATGGACCGACGAAGCACTTTTTACAAGAAAGTCGGTTGTTCGTATGATCATCGCAACGGTTCTAATCGTCTGTCTGTTTTTAGTCATGTTCGAGAGACTTCAGATGACGGATCAACGATTACGGTTCATCGCCATCATCACGGCAGCGGCAATCGTTGGACGTTTGTTGTTTTCCAGTTTGCCGAACATTCAGCCGGCAACGGCCATCGTCTTATTAGTAGCCGTCTTCGTTCATCCAATCGCCGGTGCTATCTCTGGGATGCTCGTCGTCGTATTGACGAGTTTATTTTTAGGAAGCGGTCCGTTCGTACTCTTTCAAGCGCTGGCGTATGCAACGATTGCCAGTCTAGGATTCGTTCCGTTTCTTCGGTACCGGATCGTCTTGACTGGATATGGATTTCTCGCTGGTTTCTTATACGGATGGGTGAGCAATCTCGGTTTCTTGGTATTGACCGGATTCTCGTGGCAAGCTTTTTTGACACTGCTTGTAGCCGGAGGAACGTTTGATATGCTTCACGGATTCAGTAACGCGATCTTCATTTGGATATTGTTTCCGATTTTTTTACGAATTATGCATTCATTCGATGAAAAGAGGGGTACAGAATAGTAACATACCGAACAGGAGGGAAGGCATATGCTGGGATCATCGATTTCGCTTGCTTATGTCGTCATGTTGCTCATCGTCTCGAGTGTGGGCTTAGTGTTTGGCAGTATTCTGTTGATGAAAGGTACGATTAGAGGACGCTACGCCGCTTGTTACTTACTCGCTGCCTCCGTTTTCCCGGGCGCCATGTTGATTACCTCATCAGAAGGATTACAATGGCAATATTTACGATTCGAGAGTTCATGGTTCCTCGCGATTGTTTCCTGGTTACTCGTCTTATCGACGGGGTACCTCGTCTCAATCACGGGTGCGCTCGTTGTTCGTTATCTGTATCATTATACGATGGCATTTGATCGCTTCAAACGTTATGTGACGCGGCGTTTTCGTCATCATGAAGCGTAAATACAAATGGGGCTGACTCAAAAAAGAATGATGCGTCTTTTCACGCCCTTTCCTCAGGCGAGCCACAACACAATTTTCCCCCTCTATTCGAACAGGAAAACGGGCCTTTTTTGTCTCTGACAGCGCAAAATTGCCCTTATTCCTGTAGGAGTGCCCTGGAAAGAGTTGATCTTCTTTCTAACCCGTAAA
>NZ_DJTL01000011.1:0-49558 GCF_002439205.1 Exiguobacterium sp. UBA6309
GAGCACTCAGTGCGGCTGCCCTTGCGACAAATAGTTTATTTCAAACGATTTAATGGGGGCTGACTCAAAAAAAGAATGACGCGTCTTTTCACGCCCTTTCCTCAGGCGAGACACAAGCCAGTTTTTCTGCTTCATTCAAGCAGGAAAGCGGGTCTTGTTCGTCTCTGACAGCGCATAATGCGCTTTTTCCTGTAGGAGTGGCGTGTGACGCGTCATTCTTTTTGTTAAAAGATAAGGGTGGCAGAATGATGATCTGCCACCCTTATCTTTGTAGAGGACGACATGTGAGTCAGCCCCATCGTTTATTTTTTATATTCTTTTTCTGTTCCGTCCGAGAAGTCGATCTCCACCTCGAGGCGGGACGCATCTTGAATCGCAAATACACGCTCCACTTCCGCGATGACATCTTTCTCAGATGTATCCGCATCTACTTTTAAGTTCTTGAACTTCGCGTCGAGTTCCGTCATCGCCGCGTCCCCGCGTTTGTTTTCATCTTTATACTGGTATTCGGCTTCCGTGCCGTCATTCTCTCGGTCATAGCTGATGTCGATTGCGTCCATATCCCCGTTGACGTCCGCTTCAATCGATAAACTGGTGAATCCATAATCCGTATCTGCATTTTTCGTGACCGCATCCTTATCTTTCATCGTATTGTCGGTCGTATTCGAATTTGTGGATCCGTCCTCGACCTTGTCCGTCGCCGTTTCGTCGTTCCCACATCCTGCTACCATTAGACTCATCGCAAATAAGGTCGCAACACCGTATCCTGTAACATATCCTCTCTTCATTCCATCACATTCCCTTCTGCTGGAATCGGGTGCGCTTTCAATAGCCGAGCAAGATGCAAAAGATTCGCAGCTAAAAACTGGGCATGCCGTTTCGTGAAGTCATTGTCACGTCCGGCTTCGATGTAAGACGGTCCAGGTCCCGCTTCACCGACCCAGTACGCATCGACATTGGGGGGAATCGTGAATCCGATGTGCGACAGACCGTATAAAATCGACGCGGACGCGTGTTTCGCCCCATCCTCGTTGCCGGTGACGATGACACCACCGACCTTGTTATAATAGATGGCTTGTCCAACGTCGTTCGTCAAGCCACTTCCCCCGTATAACCGTTCGATGACTTGTGTCGCGACACTACTTTTTTCACCGAGCCACAGCGGTGTCCCGATGACGACGATATCTGCTTGTTTGACTTTGTCGAAGAGTGCCGGCCACTCGTCGCTGTTTCCTTCATCTTCCGTCACACCGAATGCGACTTGATGATCGACGACTCGAACGATTTCTGAATCGACGTCCTCATGCTCCCAGTACGCGATCACGTCACGAATCAACGCTTCCGTATTCGATGGTTCTTGTGATGCTTTTAAAGTACAGTTCAAAAATAAAGCGCGTACCATCCATTCATCCTCCCCTATTGAATTGACATGTTCCTCTTCCTTAATCCTTTCCTGATTCCGATCTTAAGTAAACAAAAAAGCCTCCGCCTTCGCGAAGACTTTCCTCGTCAGAGACAAGACTTGATGTGTTGATAGTTTTGATTGCCACCGGATAAGTTACAGACGTCCCTGAACCCGAGATTCTTCAAGACGTTCTGTGCCGCGTTTCCTGTGACACCTTTATTGCAGTAAACGATCGTCGGTACCGTCGGATCAAGTTCCTGCGCCCGCTCACGTAACTCACCGAGCGGAATATGGATTGCCCCGTCGACATGACTCTTCTCGAACTGAGCGCGTGACCGCGTATCGATGATTCGGAAGACATTGCCCGCAGCGACCTCTTCCATCAAAGCATTCGGTGTTTTCAGACGGGCCGTTCGTTTGATCGCGTTATCGAGGGCCATCCCGGTGTAAAGAATGGGGTCCTTCGTCGTCGAGAATGGCGGCGCATAGGCCAGATCAAGATGGAATAAGTCTTCCGCTTTTGCTTTGAAGCTGATTGCGGTCGCAAGGACATCAATCCGTTTATCGACCCCTTGCGGACCAACGATTTGGGCACCGAGGACACGACCATCGTTCCGATCTGCGATCGCCTTGATGACCATTTCTTTCCCGCCGAGATATTCCGGACGATCCGGCTTGATGTTGTGTAACACTTCGATATCATACCCGGCGTCGCGGGCTTCTTTTTCAGTCAATCCGGTCTGTGCGACCGTCAAATCGAATGCTTTAAAAATTCCCGTTCCAAGGATTCCCCGGTGTTCAATCGCTTCACCAGTGATGACCATCCCAGCGATTCGTCCCATCTTGTTCGCCGTCGAACCAAGCGGGCGGTAAAGGGGTTGACCGGTGATGACCGAAAAGCTCTCGGCGACATCACCGACCGCATAAACGTCCTCGATGTTCGTTTGCATCTGTCGATTGACGGCGATCGCACCGGTCTGTCCAATCGTCACGCCGATCTCTTGTGCGAGTTGCGTGTTTGGTTTGACACCGACTGACAGGATGACGAGATCCGTCTCGATCGTCTCGCCACTCGCAAGAACGACCGCACGAGCCGTTTTCTCCCCTTCGAACGAAGCGACGGACTCACCGAGTCGCAAGATGACGCCGTTCGCTTCGAGATGGTCACTAACGCGTTTTGCCATATCAACGTCTAGCGGTGGCATGACTTGCGCCAATCGTTCGACGAGCGTCACTTCGATTCCGCGATACGTCAACTGCTCCGCCATCTCGAGTCCAATGAATCCGCCCCCGACGATGACAGCACGTTTTGGCGCATGCACGTCGACGTAACGACGAATCGCTTCCGCATTGCGGATGTTACGGACCGGGAAGACGTTTTCGAGATCGACGCCCGGTAGCGGCGGAATGATGCTAGAGGCACCAGTCGCGAAAACGAGCGTATCGTACGTATCCGTGAATGTCTCATCCGTATCCAGATGACGGATCGTTGCTGTCTTCGTCTCATGATCGATCGCTTCGACGTTATGACGCGTCTTGACGTCGATGTTGTAACGTTTCTTGAAGAACGCCGCATCGCGTGGCGTCAATTCATCGAGCTCAGCGATCTCACCACCGACGAAATAGGGAATGCCACAACCGGAATAGGAGATGTCCTCGTCCCGGTCGTAGATCGTGATCTCTAAGTCTTCACTATTGCGGCGTGCCTTCGCCCCGACCGATGTGCCGGCAGCGACCGAACCGATGATAAGTAGTTTTGTCATAGAAACGTCCTCCTTTTAATAGAGCAGTAAGCTGATATAGAGCCCGAGCAACGCGATGGCGAGCGTCGGAATCGTCAAGACGGTACCGATTTTGAAATATTGTCCCCACCCAATCCGGACTCCTTTCGAGCGCAAGACATGGAGCCACAATAATGTCGCGAGACTGCCGATCGGCGTGATTTTTGGACCGAGATCGCTACCAATGACATTCGCGTAGATTAAGGCGTCACGAATCGCTCCCGTGGTTGCTGTATGCTCGATTGACAAAGCATTGATCATGACAGTCGGCATATTGTTCATGACTGAGGACAACAGAGCGGCAAGGAATCCCATCCCGAACGTCGCCGATGCGAGGTTCGTCGCCATCCACTCGATTAACTCTGCGAGGACTTGCGTCAGTCCGGCATTACGTAGACCGTAGACGACGATATACATACCAAGGGAGAAGAAAACGATCGCCCACGGTGCACCGGCAAGGACCTTTTTCGTCGGAACACTCGGTGATTTTTGCGCCAGGAATAAGAAAAAGACAGCGATGATGCCAGCAACGAGACTGACCGGAATGCCAATCGCATCACTCGTAAAGTATCCGACGAGCAACAAGCCAAGGACGATCCATGAAGCACGGAACATCCGCATATCGCGAATCGCAGACGTCGGATTCGCCAAATCCTCGACGGCATAGACTTTCGGGATCTGCTTCTTGAAATAGAAGTACAAGACAAGCAGACTACCAGCGACCGAAAAGACGTTGACGAAGACCATCCGTGCCGCATACTCTGTAAAACCGATGTGAAAGAAGTCCGCCGAGACGATGTTGACGAGGTTCGAGATGACGAACGGAAGACTTGCCGTGTCGGCGATAAAGCCGGAGGCGAAGACATATGCCAGGACGACCGCATCCGGTAACTTCAAATGACGGACCATCGCGAGGACGATCGGTGTCAGAATCAAGGCAGCCCCATCATTCGCGAACAAGGCCGAGACAAGGGCACCGAGTAACGTCATGTAGATGAAGAGTTTCAGACCGCCACCGCGGGCGATCCGGGCCATATGTAATGCGGCCCATTCAAAGAAGCCGATCTCATCTAAGATCAATGAGATGACGATCAAGGCGATGAAGGTGAACGTCGCGTTCCAGATGATCCCCCAGACGGTCGCGACGTCTCCCAGTTCGACGACGCCCGTAAAAAGTGCGACAATCGCCATTCCGATCGCTGAGTATCCGATACCTAGCCCTTTCGGTTGTTTGATGATCAAAAATAAGGTGATCAGAAATATTCCGATCGCAAGCCATTGTGATGCTGTCAATTAATTCACTTCATTTCTTCATTTGATAGCAGTCGTATGAGGACTGCGATTAACACGTTATTGTATTAGGAACGTCTGCTACGCCCACTTGTTCGAGGATTCGTCGCAACAGGTCATGCTGCCCATGCTCTGAATTTAGTCGAAAGTAGTTCCATTGGCGCTCCCGTCTTTCCAAGATGACACCAGCTGACCGAAGTAGTTTGAGATGACGACTGACTGCCGGTTGTGAGATGCCAAACAAATCAACGAAGTCACAGACACAATGCTCTCGCACCGCAAGACGTCGGATGATTTCAAGTCGGGTCGGATCTGAGAGCAACTTCAGAAACTGACTGACTTCTATGGTCGAATGATCGGCGGTGATGGATGACATATCGGTTTCCCCTCTTTCTCGATTTCGTTCGATGACATAACCATATTATTATATAACATGATAGTTATGCAATGTCCTTTCACCGTAAATCGTTTCGTCGTTCCAACAACAACACATCGCGCCATACTCCATGATGTCTTGCAATCGCACGCCGTCGACCGACAAGTTCGAATCCGAGTCGCTCATGCAAGCGTCTGCTTGCCTCGTTTTCAGGAAACAGTTGAGACTGAAGCGTCCAGATGCCTTGAGTGTCCGCAAAATGAACCATCGTCTCTAACAAAAGTCGACCACCGCCTTTACCACGGACGGAGCGTTCTACATAGATACTGACTTCTCGAATCCCACTGTAAACAGTTCGTTCAGATATCCGACTCAACTTTCCCCAACCGACAATAGAGTCTTCCTTTATCAATACGAATCGTTCACATTGGGTGATCGCATTCCAAAATGCATCCGAATCAATCGTCATCTCGAATGTCGCATTTCGATCTTCAATCCCTTGACGATAAATCTCAATCACTTGAAGACGATCCTCTTCTTTCATCCATCGAACGTACATCCAAAATCCTCCTTTTCGTCTGATTAATTAAATCATCATCTATTTACTTGCAAAATGCAAATATTTATCGTATAACTGACTCATCAACGATATTTTGAAAGGAGACTTTACATGACTGAGACACGTGAGTTGTTTCAAACGTTCACCCGCCGCTTTGGTTTGCTTAACAAGAATTGCTGCGCCTTTCTGGATGAAGATATTTCACTTGTCCAAAGCCATTTATTATATCAAGTCGCGAAACACCCAGATTCCTCGATGCAAGAAATTGCTGACCAACTCGCTCTTGATATCACTACATTCAGCCGACAAGTACAAACATTGATTAAACGAGACCTACTAGTAAAGCGTCCCGCGATCAACGATCGGCGAATTCACCTACTTCGCCTGTCCGAAAAAGGATTGCGTGTTGCTCAAGCCATCGACGAAGAGATGAACACGTATCTGGATGCCATCTTCTCATCAATGACTTCCTTCGAAAAAGCACATGTCCTCCAGGCAATCGACTTGCTTAATACGAAGATGGGCGAGAGTGACGTCTGTTGTAAACCATGTCTCTAATACTTGCAATTTACAAACAAAAAGGAGGTTTTATTCATGCCATACGGTTCTTCCCACCCAATCGTCATCATCGGTGCCGGACCGATCGGTCTTGCAGCTGCAGCTCAACTTGTAGTGGAAGGTCAATCGTTTTTATTATTTGAGAGAGGTCCTTCGATTGCGCATCAGGTCAAACAATGGGAACACGTTCGGATGTTTTCAACATGGCAATA
The DNA here is from genome assembly GCF_002439205.1 of Exiguobacterium sp. UBA6309. NCBI lineage: Bacteria > Bacillati > Bacillota > Bacilli > Caryophanales > Exiguobacterium > Exiguobacterium sp. UBA6309. The sequence goes on from NZ_DJTL01000011.1 coordinate 6,182, forward strand.
CAATATCAGTGATGCAGCACGTCATTTGCTCGAGTTGACGGACTGGAGCGCCCCAACGGACGATGCTGTGCCGACCGGTACTGAATTTATCAATCAATATCTTGCCCCACTTGCTGCTTTACCGGAAATTGCTCCTTTCCTACATTTCCAACATGAGATTCTCTCGATCTCACGGGCAGGTCTAGACAAGATGACGAATGCCTCACGCGAAGTGACGCCGTTTGAATTAGTCATGGACACGCCGAATGGACGTAAACATATTCTCGCTCGCGCGGTCATCGATGCATCTGGCGTCCTCCGGCGACCAAACCCTGCAATCAGTTCTGGTCATCGAGTCGAAATCGAGCAGAACTTACCTGTCCGGTATTCGATCGTAGATGGGAAACGTGATACTGTTGTTTTCGCGAATCAATCCGTCGCTGTCATCGGTAGCGGGCACTCGGCTTTGAACTCGCTCCTTGAACTCGTTTCCATTAAAGCGCACCACCCTGAAACGGAGATTCATTGGATCCTTCGCAAATCGGACCCCGTTCAAGCTTACGGCGGCGAAGATAAGGATGCACTGGAAGGTCGCAGGGCACTCGGTTCACGTATCCGTCAGCTCGTTGAAGGAGATCAGATTAGGATTCACTCCAACTTCAAGACCCAATCCATTGAATCGAAAGGAAAGTCGTTTGACATCACTGCTCAAGATGGTCGATCCCTCCATCATATCGATCAGCTGATCGTCAACGCAGGAAGTCGACCCGACTTTTCGTTCCTCGAGGAAGTACGGCTTGATATCGATCCTGTCACCGAGAGTAGTCGAGTACTTGCTCCTCTGATTGATCCGAACTTTCATAGTTGCGGAACTGTCCGTCCACATGGGGAAGCGGAGTTACGTCATCCTGATCACGGACTTTATCTGGTCGGTGCGAAGAGTTACGGTCGTGCTCCGACCTTCCTGCTTGCTACCGGTTATGAACAAGTTCGATCAATCGTTGCTTTTCTTGTCGGAGATGAGGCACGTGCCAAGCAGGTCAATTTATCATTACCAGAGACGGGTGTGTGCAACGTTTCTCTGCCACAATCATCGACTTCCTGTTGCTCTTAAAAATATTCATCGGACCAGTCTTAGACAGGTCCGATTTTTTCTGCTAGCTCTATGATCACACCTTCTGGTCCTCTTATGTAACATAGGCTATACTCATTTTCGTAATTCGCGACGTCCCCAATCGGTTGATATCCATGATTCGCTAACCGTTTGAGGAGTGTATCGAGTCCTGTCACTTCAAAACAGAGATGACGCAATCCACTGGAATAAACGGTCTGGACGACAGTGGACGTCTCAACTGGTCGTTTGAACCGAACCAGTTCGAGCCAGATTGCTTCACCCGGTAACCCAAGAGCAACACATTCCGTCTTTGCCCCGTCTAGATTCAACAAACGTTCGAGCAACTTCCCTTCCATTTCCCATCGTCCACGTACTTCGAGCCCGCAAAGCGAAAAAAAGTGAATCGCTTCTTCTAGGTTCACGACGTTCAGACTGATATGATCCGTTCGTTTAATTGGCATCCGTCATTCCCCCTCAAGTGTGTCAGAATGTTGTCAAACCGTTGCTAGAAAGCACATCTAGAGCGTTTCGACGTGGTGTCTGCAGTTTGTATCGTCATTAAAATATAAGTATGAAAGATTGTGTCCACTTACGAAAAGGAGTCGAAATAACATGGAAGACGTCAACCTTCTCGTCCTTGCGACCTAGAACATATTTTGGGTCAGATTCGGTCTGATTACCTTCTCTGCCGTCAAAACGATGTCCGCAACGAAAAAATTGAAATCCACTTAATCAAAAGACCAGATGTTTTGAGCATCCGGTCTTTATTTGAATTCATACTGTAAATCCTGTGGAAATCCTCCGTTTTTAAAGATAAAACTTGACAACCTAATCCGGTTCCCTTCCATATCTAGAAAATAAGTTACGTTAGGTTCATTTGCAAATTCGACTTCGATTGAAGCCGGATTCGCCGAAGACTCATACGAAAATTTTTGTGTTTTTATATTGTAGACTTCATCAGGGAATCGACGTGCTAGTTCCACCTTAAGCAATTTCTCATTCTCAGCAATCTGTTGATTGACGAGCGTCGGTCGGATGTACCAAAAGGAACTGCACCCGATTGCCACCAAACCAAGTAAAATTAAGCCATATCGCTTCCACCGCTGCGGCAGGAATATCACGCCGCAGCTGATTACGAGTAGTGTAAAAACGATCGTCATCCCTTCGATTATGAAATTTGGTACCATCTCATTCACTCCTTTCGTTCTATCCTCGACTAGAAAACCGTGATATGATCAATTCCTATGACAAAAAATAGAAGGTCTATGATGCGAAAAATCATCCTGATTGGTTCTGGTGGGTCCGGTAAATCGACGCTTGCCCGCGAGATGGGCAAAAAACTAAGTTATCCCGTTGATCACCTCGACAGCTTATTGTGGCGTCCGAACTGGGAGGCGGTTTCGCGTGAGGAACAACGCCAGATTCAACAAACACTCATATCGCGTGATACATGGATCATCGACGGTAATTACGGTGGAACGCTTGACTTACGAATCGATGCCGCTGATACGGTCATCTTCCTTGATCTGCCGCGGACGCTTTGTCTGTACCGTGCGCTGAAACGGACCTTGCGCTATCGTAAGACCGGCCGACCGGATATGGCGGCAGGCTGTCCCGAGAAACTGTCGCTTGATTTTCTGAAATGGATTTGGCGGTTTCCGATCGATAAGCGACCGAGTATCCTTTCAACGGTTAAAGCGACGTCCGATAAACAAATCGTTCATTTGCGGTCCCGCCGCGCTGTCAAACAGTTTCTTCAATCACTTTCATAACATCCGTCCATCTGTTACCTTTCGTCATCCTTAGTGATGTACATACGACGAAACAAATTTACTCTCCTGCCCGTTTTCCAGTCATTACCACAAATAAAAAAACGACCATGACGGTTACCCCTCATGGTCGTAGTGCAATATCTTACACGCTGAATCTGCCTGTGACTTGTTTTAAATCATCCGCCATCGTCGCGAGCGATTGCGATGCAGACGAAATTTCTTCCATAGACGCCATCTGCTCCTCGGTCGAAGCGGAGATGTTTTGTGTCCCAGCAGCGGTTCCTTCCGTCACCGCTTGAATCGTCCGCATGACAGAAGCAATCTGCTCACTCGCTGCTGCCATTTCCTGCACGGCACCGGACACTTCTTCGACCTGCCCTGTCACGTCGGTGATCGCTGTCTCGATTTCCGAGAAGGATGTCCCCGCCTGATCGACGACGGCAATCCCGCTCGTCATCTCGGTTGAGACTTTCTCCATCGAGGCGACCGACGCCTCCGTCTCTTGCTGAATGATCCGAATCAACGACTCGATTTGTTTTGCCGAGACCGCCGATTGTTCAGCAAGCGTTTTGACTTCCGCTGCGACGACGGCAAATCCGCGTCCTTGTTCGCCGGCTCGTGCCGCCTCGATTGCGGCGTTTAACGCGAGGAGATTCGTCTGCGCCGCGACACCTTTGATCGAATCCGTGATTTGACCAATTTCCTGTGATCGGTTGCCTAGACCATCGATGACTTGGCTGAGTTGCGAGACGTCTTCTTGAATGCGTCCCATCTGTGTCCCAAGTGTACCGACGACCTTTCCACCGTGGGCAACTTTTTCCATCGCCTCTGTCGTCCGTTGCGTCATCTGTTGCGCATTACCGGCGACGTAACGGACGGACGTCGTCAATTCTTCGATCGTCCGTGAAGCATCGGACACTTGATGCAGCTGTTGACTTGCGCCGCTTGCCATCTCTTCCATCGTCACAGCGACCATCTCTGTTGCTTTCGTCGTTGATTCCGCATTGACGCTCAGTTCATCCGACGCAACAGCGACGCGGTCTGCCGTTCCCGTCAGTTCAAGGACGACTTGTTGTTGTGAGGCGATCATTTCATTGAACGATGTCGTCAATTGACCGAGTTCGTCTTTCGAATCGTAATGACCTCGGACGGTCAAGTCACCCTTACCTGATTGATCCATCCAGCCTTGCAGTTGACGAATTGGACGCGTGATGAGACGTGTGATGTATAAGGCAAGTCCTGCAAACAAGAGGACCGTGAGTAAAAAGATACCGAGCATTATGTAAAAGGCGGTCTCTTTTTCCGCTTGTTTCTGGGCGTCAAGCGTCTTCGCTTGTTTCGTCATCGAAGCCATCAATGACTTTGCTGAGTTTGCGACGTTATCACGAACTTGTTCCAGACCATCGGAATACGCCGTGTAGGCTTCCTCTGTCTCGTTGCGCGTCGCCGCATCTTGAACGAGCGTCATCGAGTTGTCGTAAGCGAGGACATTATCCTTCAACTCCTCGAGTTGTTTCTTTTCTCGCGCATCGAATTGCCCCGTTTTTTCAATCTTCGTGACCGACGACCGAATCTGAGCCTGACGTGTATCGATATCAGCTTGAAGTTCTGTGATGCGTTCCTCATTCTTCGTTAGGATCATCTCGACTAAAAAGGAATCAAGAGCCCGTGTATCGATCCGAATCTGTGCTACTTCTTGGATCGGAATCAAGTTCTCCTGATACATCGCTCGGGAAGCGCTGGACATCTGATTCAAGAAATAGAGTCCTGCTCCCGCAATTAGTAGCATCGCAACGACGGCTGTTGCGATCAAAGCTTGTATCTTCCGTCTGACTGACATGTGTTTCATTCCATCCCCTCCCGCTTTTGTTATCGGTTCAGGATTGAAAAAGTTGACTGTTTTTTCAATATTCCCATATTTTGATGTGCTCCAATAAAGTCCTTCTATACGACTTTCGGTCATCCATTCGATATAATCAGCGTACAGCAGTTGAAGAAAGGGTGAGTCCTATGCAACGTGTAGCCAATGAAATCACACAATTCCGCGGCAGTCACTATGACTTCGGTCGCGAACAAGGGCGTTACGTTAAACGAAATCAGTTACTCCATAACCGCGAGGACAACTGGAAAATCCGTGTCCCCCGCTTTCAAGTCGATCCGGTCGAGACAAAGGAGATGTTTCTTCGGTATGCCCCGCATATTTGGGACGAGTTGCTCGGACTGCAAGACGAACTCAAACTATCATTGCCAGACACATTACTCCATTTCGGACATTACCGGGTCGAAGGACCGAAAAGCGGTTGTTCAATCATGACCGGTGATAATTTCCTCGTTCGAAACTATGACTATCATCCGATGACATATGACGGACGATTTTCCGTCTTTCAACCGAACGATGGCGGTTCAGCGATCATCGGTCCGGCATCTCGGGTGACCGGTCGAATGGACGGGATGAACGAACATGGTCTTGCGATGGGTTATAACTTCATCAATCGTCGGCGGCCGGGAGATGGATTCGTCAGCTTCATGATCGGACGGATCATCCTCGAGATGTGTACGTCGGTCGACGATGCGATCTCACTCGTCAAAGAGATTCCACATCGCGGATCGTTCACGTACGTCGTCCACGATAAATCCGCGCGTTCGTTCGTGATCGAGGCGACGGCGCGAGACGTCCAAGTGCGGGAATCGAATCTATGTACGAACCATTTTGATTTGCTACAACACGAGAACCGCTATCATCTCGATGACTCGAAACGTCGAATGATGGAGCTGAAGACTCATCAACATATGATTCAAGATGCAGAGTCTGCTTTTCGACTCCTGAATGATACCGATAAAGGCGTCTTCGCTGATTTATATGCGCAGTGGGCAGGAACGATCCATACGTCTGCCTACTTCCCGGAAGAGTTAAAGGTATGGTTCGCGCTCGGTGGTGATCAAGAACCGGTCACGTTCGACTTTGCTGACTGGCTCGCCGGCAATGACTTCACAGCAAGTGAAATCACAGGAGAACTTGAGACGAACATCCAGTTCGCGAATACACTTCAGACATGGCGTTAAACGAAAAAGATGTCTCCTGCTTGCGCAAGAGGCATCTTTTTACTCGGAATCGTCTAGTCGTTTCGACATATAATAATCCGTTTTCTCATACCCGAGCGAGTCATACACATGAATCGCCCGTTCGTTATGCGCGAAGACGTGTAACGAAATCTTTTTGACGTTCATTCGTTTTAACATCACTTCCAGTAATCGGAGTGCTTCTTTGCCGTACCCTTGGTTTTGTTTATCGGACGTAATCTTGACATCGAAGATGAAAGCGGAACGTCCGCGTGATTCTTCTTTTACGTGAACCCAGACCATTCCGATGTCGCTGTCTGTCTCGTCACGAAACGTAAACAAATAATGATTCTTCGTTTTCAGACCTTCAGGCAACAACTTCGCGAACTCTTCTGTCGACTTATCATGCGCCTCGTTCTCTGACCACGTACCGGCGCGACACTTCTCTGCCGCATACCCCTCGATTGCCACGGGTAGATACACCTCATAGGTCGCTTGTTTCATTGGCTCGATGCGCATGCTGCCACCTCCTGCGTTTTCGTCCAGTCCCGTCGTAACATCGCATAGACCTGGATGTCGTGATACGTCCCGTATAATTTCTCGGCGTCTCGTAAGACGCCTTCTTCCGTGAAGCCGAGTCGTTCCGGGATTCGTCTGCTCCGGACGTTTCCCGTCGCACACTCGATGACGACGCGGTTCAAGCCGAGCGTCTCGAAACAATAATGCGTTACGAACCGGACGACGTCCGTCATGACACCTTTTCCGAGTCCCTTTTCTCCTAAGTAATAGCCGATCGACGTTTGTCCGAGGTGCCGATCGATTGCATGCAAACCGATCGTTCCGACGAGCTCCTCCTGAAGATAGATGCCACACGTAAACCCGTTACCATCGGCAAACTGTTGCAACCATGCTGGGATGACTACTTCCTGATATGTAATGGCATCTGTTGTACCATCAACCCAACCGAGCCATTCGCGAAGATGTGCGCGATTGGCATCGACAAGGGCGAATAATTCTTCCGCATGGTGCCGTTCGAACAATTGAAGCGATACGTGATCGGACACTTGTAACCTGAACATGACCTCTCCCCTTTCTAGTAACTGTTGTTTGACGTCACGACGTCGTTTCCCTGCTAGACGTCACGTTCCATTCCATCCGTCTTGAGCGGACAGACATTCCGAGTGCCTCGTAAAAGGCGATCGCTTCTTGATTGGCGTCATCGACGCCGAGTTCGATCCGGTCGCAACCAATTGTTTCCGCATGCGCGTAAGCGGCTTGCATCAATCGCTTGCCTACTCCCTGCTTCTGATGCGTATCCGCAACGACGAGACTGATGACCCGTAAGTAATGTTTATCAAAGACGAAGCCGCTCCCTTCGATGATATCTTCCTTTAAGACGATCACACCGGCAAGTCCTTTGTATTCCGCGACGAGGATTTCGAAATCTGATCGGTCGAGTTGCGACAAAAATAAGTCTTCCGAAACCGGCATCTCGTGCGGACGGTAGTGATCAGGGCGTAAAGCTACATGCTGCTCATGAATTTGTTGGAATAGCGGAATCAACGCCTGAAAATCGTCAGGGCGGGCGGTTCGAATGTTCATTAGAAAATCGCTCCCTTTTCGTTTTGTAGTATATTAACATATTATTCCAAAGAACGGGTGGACTTTCAAAAATAAAACGGCATTCCAGTCGACCGGAATGCCGTGTATCATCTATAACGTTATATCACTTGTGTAAAGTCCCGCGCCGTCTCCGTCAACGTGGATGCCGCACTCTGCACGTCATGGAAACGATCGACTGTTTCTGCGACGACGGTGACGCTTGCTTGTGCATCATTCGTTGCTTGCATCATCGCACGGGCAATCCGCTGCAGTTCATCGTTCATGCGTTGCGTCGTCTGGCGGACATCGACGACAGCTTGTTCAACGAGTTTCGAGAGATTTCGGACTTCCGTCGCAACGACGTTAAATCCTTTTCCGTGTTCACCGGCTCGCGCTGCCTCGATCGATGCATTGAGTGACAAGAGATTCGTCTGTGAGGCGATCGTTTTGATCGTCTCGGTCACTTGGGTGATGTCTTGCGCTTGGCGCTGCAGTCGTTCAATCGTCAGATGATTATCGCGGGTCGTCTCGGCCATTTGCTCAATTGTTTGGCGTAACGCTTCGCTTTCTCGCTCGCCATGCGTCGACCGAGTATTCAAATCATTAGCAATCGTATCAAACGAAGTCGCAAACTTTTGAATCGTCTGCTGACGATCAGTAATATCAGAAGCGATCTTCAAGACACCTGTCACTTCCGTTCCATCATAAATCGGCATATAGGTAGCTTCTAGCCAAATCGACTGACCATGCGCATCGATTCGTTCAATTTTATCTGCCGTACTGAAACCACTGTAAAGCTTCTGCCAAAATGCCTGGTAACTGTCACTCATTGCAAATTCGGTTGTGCAAAAGAGATGGTGTTGCATCCCGATCATCTCTTCTCGTTTATATTTCATCGTCTTAGCGAATAAACCATTGACGTCGACGACACGACGTTGTCGGTCGAATCGAATCATTGCGACATTATCTCGCAGGGAGGCTAAAATATCTTGGGATCCTAGGTCGGTTGAAAGTTGGGTGGTCATGATTACAAGCTCCTCTCGCCATCTACCTCCCGTTACAGGCTATCCAATATATTACAAATCGGAATAGTATGAATTAAAGATATATGACTAAAATTTTTTCACTTCTTTTATTATTATCCAGAGAGAGTAAGAATGAAACATGATTTTCAGTGGATTTATTTCTTTCCTCTTATTTGTTGTCTATATTTCCCGCCCTGCTATACTTAAATCAAAACTTATTAAAATATTTTAATAAGTAATCCAAATTGGAGGTTTATCCTTTGACTGAAGTCCTCTCTCGTACGCGTCACGCTTTTTTGATCGACCATCTCGATACGATTCCGGTGATTCGGAACGTCCTAGACGTCAGTTTTCCGACTGCGAGCAAACAGATTGATCAGATGATCACTGCTCGGGAAATTGAAGAGACACCACTTGAATTGGTTCGCGGTGGTCGTCCGGCAAAACGGTATCGCTATCGCGTGAATCACTTTCACGGACTCGCTCTTTATCTCGAACGGACGTATCTGCAGTATCGCATCCACGACGTCGGTGGACATCTGATCGCAACGGATCGCCTGAACTTCGATTCGACGGATCATGGATCTGTTTTATTGAGCACGCTGACAGCATTACTTAACGATCATCCACGTATTCAGACGCTTGCGATCGGTGTCGCCGGTGCCGTTGATACGACCGGCACAATCCTATTCGCCCCGGATTATCCGACGCTAGACGGTCGCCCCTTACAACAAGAACTGACTGAACGGTTCGGGCGACCCGTCATCGTCGAAAATGATATGAACGCTGCGGTCCGTGCGCAAGCTTCTGATAACGAGACGACCGTCTATATGTATCTCGGAACGAACGGACCGGGAGCCGGTGTCGCCGTTTCAGGTCATGTCGTCCACGGAGCGCATCACTTTGCTGGAGAGATCTCGTTCATCCCGTTTGACGACAAGCGAAATGTCGGACAAGCCCTCGCGACGACTACACCACACTCTGACGACTGGTATGAGGCGTTAAGTCGAATCATCCTCTCGTTTAGCGCCACCTTAAATCCGGATGTCATCTTGTTCGCAGCGTCAGATGTCTCGGATGACGGGTTAGCTCGATTGACGGATCGATGCGCCAAGCGCTTTCCGCTCAGCAAATTACCTCAGTTGCGAAAAGGCGACTGGGAAACCGATTATTTAGATGGTTTGATGCAACTCAGCATCCAGTCATTCATTGAACAAATTCCGTTAGGAGGTCTCGCCCGATGACCCGTCTACTATTACCTTTGATTTATCTCGCTTTTATCAGTCTTGGTCTTCCAGATGCGTTACTCGGTACGGCGTGGCCTGTGATGCGGCTCGATCTCGACGCCCCGCTCGACATGGCAGGTTGGCTCTTCATGACGATCTCTGCCGGAACGATCGTCTCGAGTCTGTTTAGCGGTCGCTTGATCGAACGTTATTCAACGGGTCCGATCACGGCAGCTTCTGCTGGTTTGACGGCACTGGCATTGATCGGTTTTTTCGTTGCTCCGTCCTTGATTTGGCTCTTCGTCCTTGCGATCCCGCTTGGACTGGGCGCTGGAGTCGTCGACGCGGCGTTGAATCATTTCGTCGCCACCCATTATCAAGCACATCATATGAACTGGCTCCATTGCTTCTGGGGCATTGGTGCGACGGCTGGTCCGCTCATCATGGCTGGTGTATTGCTCGATTCCGGCTGGCGTTTAGGTTACCTCGTCGTCGGCGCATTGCAACTCGTCTTGATGATTGTCTTGATCGTCAGTTTACCGCTCTGGAAACGGGCTCCGAAACAGGTGTCTGAACAGGTTCAGACCGTGAACACATCATCCGGAAAACCACGCGGATTGGTCGCCGCTCTCGCAGCGTTTTGCTTTTATTGCGGGGTCGAGGCGGTCGTCGGGCTGTGGGGCAGTAGTTATCTTGTCCAAGTCCGGTCCTTTTCCGTAACATCAGCAGCGACGTGGATTTCCGTCTATTACGGAAGCATCACCGCGGGGCGATTCATCAGTGGTTTTCTGTCGCTACGCTGGTCGAATCGTCGTTTGATTCGTGTCGGTCAATGGACGGCATTCGTCGGAGCCGCCTGTTTCATCCTCGCACCCGCTTCCTGGATGCCGCTTGGTTTCGTACTTGTCGGGCTTGGTCTCGCACCGATTTATCCGGCAATGCTCCATGAGACGCCAGTACGGTTCGGAGAAGCTGCGGCGCAACGGCTGATGGGAGTACAAATGGCATTCGCTTATACCGGTAGTACCTTCATGCCGCCATTATTCGGATGGCTGGCGACTTCCTACTCCTTATCATTGTTCCATTGGTTCACGATTAGTCTGATTTTCTTGATGCTGGTCGCTACGGAAGGCTTGAACCGGATGTTATTCAGACAGCGATTGGCAAAAGCGTCTTGAAAAAAGGAGGAATGGAGATGAAGATTGAACATATCGCCCTCTGGGTGGCAGACTTGGAAGGAATACGTCAATTCTACGAAACACATTTTGATGCTACGGCAGGCGAGCGGTATCATAATCCGACGAAAGGGTTCACGTCGTATTTCCTGACGTTCTCGAGTGGTGCGCGTCTTGAGTTGATGCAACGGACGGATATCACTGAACGGACGATGAATGCGCTCGGGTATGCCCACCTCGCCTTCTCGCTTGGCAGCAAACAAGCGGTCGACGACTGGACGGCTCGGTTACGGGACGCCGGTATACAACACCTTGACGGTCCCCGGACGATGGGTGACGGGTATTATGAAAGTACGATCGCAGACCCGGAAGGTAATGTGATTGAGTTGACGGTCTAATGATGAAACGAAACAATCCCTCATTCTACATAAAGTGGGGGATTGTTTGTTGGTCGATGACTGTTCAATTGTTTTCTGCTTGTTGGTATGTCCCGTGACGAGCAGTTTTCTGACACGTATTTCATTCAGGTTATCTTTAAGTGACGATTACAAAACTCTTTCGCTGTAAACATTTGTAATGATATGATAAAAAAGAACCAAATTATGACTATACGTATTCATTTTACGAGGAGGTAGTTTATGCGAAAGCACCTAGGATGGATCTCAATCGGTATTGTGGTTTTTACTTTCCTTACTGTTAAGCTCTTACCGTTCAATGGTTTTTGGGGTACGAACTATATGTTAGCTGGACTATTGCTTGCGCTAGTGTGCGCCATCATAAGTCTAAGAAATATGGGGAAAATCATTGCGTTAACATTACTCACTTCTCTATTGGTGCTTTTTATTTTTTCAGTGATCGGCTTCTTGGCACTAGCTTAAGTATTTCTAGAAGCGATTACATTCGATTAGCTGATATCATTACGATATTTCTTCTTGAACACGTCATACGTTGCTGAATCACCGAACAGTAGGAAACAACCGCGATCATCATAGATATTCATGACGATTTTTCGATCTACGTTCACGAAAAAGACTTCCGGATAGTATGTATATGTTTGACGAAATCTTGGTTGCAGCGGTGGGAAATCCTGATGGCAAATCGCTTTGATTAAACGCTTGTAATCTAATGCGTTTTTGTTCGGTAATAACACGGCATATTCGATCACTTGCTCTTCCTCATCCATCACTTTCTTTACAAACTTTATGTTGTATTTATCTGCTCTACGTCTTAACTGACGAAACACTTTCGTCGCTGACTTTTGATACTTACCGCGCTCACTTCTCACATGCACAATTAAATAAAGGGACTCCTCTTCTCGGAATACATCTTCAAACAGTTCGTTTGATTTTTTGTATACCTGTTTGAAGTATTCTTCATTGATTTCATCTAAATTATCCTTTAGCTGATAAAGATCCTTCACTAAATCTACGTGGAATACTAAATCCTTCTTGACAAAGGAACGATCAAATAAGTTCACCTTCCCAAAATGTTGTTGCAAGTATTGTTCTAGGTTCATTTTAAAACTCCTTTATTCTGATGAGGACAGATGTATTGTTTTAAATAACTGTTGCAGGACGGATCGATATAACAATTGTAGAAAGGAGGATGAAAAGATCATCATTGATACATTATCGAATCATCCTGAACAATTAGAAGTAGTTGCCACAATGATTCATACCGAATTCGTTCAAAAGAAAAAAGGGACGACACCCTATGAACAAATAAAAGCCTTTTTAGACAAAAAATCAGATGAGTCGTATCCTGTGACGTTGATTGCCTTAAATGATGTCACTGTGTTTTCAGCTAGGTGTTGCACTTAATATTACAATTCGTCGTTTAAAAAAGAACAGAAAAATGTTAAATATCAAGAAAAGACCAAGCAGAACCCACAAGACAGAATAAAATTCTGTATTCGGGACGAACAAATAATCTATCAATAACACGATTAAAAAGAGAATGTACCCAACAAAATATACTTTTTTCTTACGCGGATCCATCGTCTCATCTCCTTTATACATATGAGTGTTCTGTCGATTACTTCGTATTTTTAATAATCACTACAGTTAATACAAGAGAAGGAATGAAACAAATCAGTAAATCCAAGAGTGAGATCGAGAGTGAAATAGGATGAATCAGCATCTCTACTCCTTTAAAAATGGCATCGAGCACAATAAGTAATGATAGGAGTACCGGAACGGAAGTACGCATCCATCTAGGAATACTCAGCCACATAAGTAAGATTTTTTGTGTTTTATCATCCATGTCATTCACCTCTTTTACAATTTTAAATAAATTAGTATATCATACGTATGATTTTTGTGAAAAAATGTCGAAATCACAAGTCGATTGAATCTCCTTCTCCACGTACAAAAGCAATAAAAAAGACACTTACACATCATGTAAGCTTCTTTTTTACTGCTTAATAGGATACATATCAATGTCTCTTCCCCTGCTACTTTGAACTAATTGATCACACCTTCTGCACTACAATAAAACTCCAGAGGAATGTTATGTGTGGAAGAAATACCATGTTGAATGAATTCTCCACCGACTGTCACATCGTATGTTCTTCCGCCATCCATCAAAGTAGCGGTATAGCCAAGCTGTCTCCATGTCCCCTTACTCGATGAAGCGGTTGACGTCATAGACGTAACAGTTTTAAAGACTTGCCTTCCTGCCTCCTCACGAAGTGTGGTATCAAATGTACCAGTGATCGAAATGGCAAATGATGTCCCCTTCGCATGAATCGTTTTTGATTTAGATGTGGATTCTTTCTTTGAGAAATCGAACGTCGATGCGAACTCTACTTTGACTCGATCTTTCGCTATCTTTCGAAAACGGTTCGGCGTCACCCAATCATTTGCCTTAAAGGATTTTTTGTCGACGAGTTTTAAATCTGTATCTGGTTGATGCAAATTAATAGTACGAAGAATAACCGCATACTGCTGATAATATTGGTTTTTTTGTTGTGGAGTCAGTGCCTTTTGTTTTCCCTCTGCAAATGCCTCGTACATAAAGGAGCTGGTTAAGGTAACACTCAGTGCTGTTAAGAACGTCAGCGTTTTACGCTTCATTTTTTCCACTCACTTTTTTTAGATTATGTAATATATTCTTAAATTATCATGTTATTTGTTCTTTTCCTATACTTTCACTGTCTGTTTTTCTATTCTTACTCACACTTCAATTTTATAGTTATTTTCGAATTGAGATTTATGAATTCAGCGTGATGTAATCATCTATGACCCTTATCTATTCACAGATTCTGTGATGAGGAGTTTAAAGTCATTTGCTCCTTTTGCCAATCATTGCTTTATATTGATGTACGAAATGAACTGCAGTACCTCTCTTTTCTGGTCATTAAAAAAACGACCTCTTTTGAGATCGTCTTCCTTTAGAAAAGATGTACGCTTTCCATCATAGTGTATCGTGGACGCGCATCCGTTCTAGTTCTTTTTCTTGGTTCTTTTTAAAAGATTTCCGGCCATTCGACCATTCAACTGAAAGTACAATCCAACCGAATCCTAAAATTAATGCATAAGCTAGAAAACTATTGTACCAACCATTGAGGTATCGCCATGTCATGACGATTGTCAATAGAAGCGGCATAATGACGCCAAGATAAGGATTATTTCGACTCGCTAATAGTTGCTGTAATCCTAATCCAACGGTGATGAATAAAGCAGAAATGATAAAGTTCATTCGTTGTTACCCCTCTCAAGTCGATATTTTTCGATTATTTTTTTTGCATCCTCAATCGTGATGCGATCCTCGATTGCCATTTGTTTAATATATGTGATGAACGGTTCATTCTCGATTTTCTCATTCACTTCGATTTTCTGAATGATACGATCGACACGAATTCGGACGGTCGGATAGGACACATCATAATGTTTTGCTAGTTCCTTCAAGGAACCTGAGCTTACGATGAATTTTTTCACGAATTCCACTTCTTCCAATTCTAGAGATAAAATCCAATCGGGAACATCATCTTTCTTCATTTACCATTTCCCTCCTATGTATTCACAATAGCATTTATTTAAATAAAGTTAAAGTATTTTTGATATTAATTAAACATTTAACCAATAAAAAATTAAAATATATTCATTTTTCCACTTGTCATAGAGATTCAAGTCATGGTAGTTTAGGAATGTCAAATCGGAAAAATAAGGAAAAGGAGTGTTTTACTTGAAAAGAACAACAGAGTACATATTTGCAGTCATCGGTATCGTTTTGTTTGGATCATTGTGCTTAGGCGGTTTTCTATTGTCTGGCTCGATTGCGAATCACGCTGGCATGAAAGATTTGGTCGATCAATTCATTCGCGATGAAAACATCACGGATGTCACGGCTAATCAAATCCTCACATCCTTTCAACAATTCTTCTTGTACCTTGGTGCCGTCTCGCTCTTATGTACATTAGGAGGCATCTTCTCAATCGTCCGGATTCGCAAAAACGGTTCTGCTGGAAAGCTATTGATCATTACAGCGATTCTCGGGGGAATCTTTACGTTACTCGCCGGTGCCTTCGGTTCAATCGCTTACTTGATTGCCGGTATCACGAATGTATCGAAGAATAAGAAGCTAGCGCGACAATATTAATCATACTTAGAGAAAGGTGCGTCTACATATGTTTGCCATTACGCTTCGCGAATTCAAATCACTTTTTCAAAGCATCCGCGCCATCCTGATCATCGTCGTCTTGTTCGGCGTGACGACTGGTTCTGCTAAACTCGTCAGCCAGTTCAAAGGGCAACTCAGTGATCTTGGTCTAGGTAACAATGCGTATATCATCGGATTGATGTTACTTCTGTTTTTAGCTGCTCCTTTATTCGTGACAAGTATTTCTCATAGTAGTGTCAATAAAGAGATCGAGTCGAAGACGATTCGTTTTCTTGCAACAAAAACGTCCCGTGAAAACATCATTTTCGGGAAATTTTTAGGCAACGTATCGTTTTGGGTCCTCTGCCTGACAGTTGCCCTCATATTAATCGTTCCATTTTCAAAGTCGTTTCATTTCGTCGATTTGATTCAAAGCATCATCTTCGTCTCTTATTTCATTGGATTGTCGTTGTTTCTTTCAACAGTCGTCAATAATTCCTCGATGACGATGTTCGTCGGTATCTTCATCTCGATCGCGCTTCCGGTCATCGGGATGTGGAGTCTTATTTCGAAGAATGTCATCGTTGATACGTTGTCTTACTTAACGCCATATTATTACTATACGCAAGAAAACACTGCTTATACTTACCTTGTTTTGATTCATATCGCTGTTTTCGTCTTGACGACTCTGATTATCTTTAAAAGGAGAGATCTCTGATGTTAGCCCTTCGTGCAACCAATTTAACGAAACAATACGGCAATAAGACCGTCGTCAACCAGTTGAATCTCGAGATCGAGCAAGGGGCCATCTTCGGATTCCTTGGTCAAAATGGCGCCGGTAAATCAACGTTCATCAATATGATCACTGGACTGGTCCGCCCGACGTCCGGAACATTCGAGTTACTCGGAGCGCCGAACGATTCCTTGAAAGATGTCCGGACACGGATTGGTGTTCTACCGGATTACTCGACCTTTTACGAAAACTTCACGGCGCTCGATCACTTGAAGTATTTCAGTAAAGTCCTTGGTCTGAAGACGACGATCGACGAGTTGAAGCAACTTCTGCGTGATGTACAACTCGAAGACGCGATCGATATGAAAACGAAGAACTACTCGTTCGGGATGAAAAAAAAGCTCGGCATCGCCCAAGCTTTAATCAATCGACCGGATATCTTATTTTTAGATGAACCGACTTCTGGCGTCGATGCCAACTCGATTCTCGGAATTCACTCTTTGATTCGCAAGATTGCAGCAGACGGAACGACGATATTTCTAACGTCCCACAACTTGGACGAGGTCGAAAAACTATGTACGGAGATTGCAATCATGCAGGCTGGATCAATCCAAACGCAAGGTACGATGGAGGAGTTACGGGAACAATATGAGAAAAACATCACTGTTCATGTCAAACATGCGTTGCTCGACAATGAGATGCAACTACACTTGCAGTCCAAGTTGTCGACGCTTGCGAAAGACGTCAATGTCTCCCCTACTCAGTCAACGTTCATCGTCCAAAGTGAACAGGATATCGCGACGATCAATTCTTATCTTGTCTCACAACAGATCCATGTCTATCGACTCGAAGTAGAAGAAGCGTCCTTAGAAGAAATCTTCTTGAATCTAGGCATAGAAAGTCGCTCGGCTTAAACACTCGTTTTGAATCGATACATTATGAATTAAAAATTGGGCTTCCTAGCATCGTGAATATAAGATGTCAGGAAGCCTGATTTATGTAGCTCAATTCTATTTTATATAAGATACCACTTTAAGGACCCGTACCGCAGGATACAGCATATTTTTTCGCGTTGACCTTCTTCGAATAACAGATAAAAGGTGTTCCTCCCGTTTCACTTTTCCAATCATACCAAAACATATGGTACCGTTCTGCAACAGAATCTTGTTCCGTAATGATCGCAAAGTAATTTTGATAGTAATAGCCTTCTTTGTATAGTTCGTGTCTAAGAGCACCTCTAGGCGTAGCATCCGTAAACAGAATAGGTGATAGTACCGGCATGAGTAATACAATGAGGGCTATAACTCCTAAAAATAGTGCCAAAAATTTCTTTTTCCTTTTTTTATTAAAATTCGATTCACTCATTTTTACACCATTTCCTTTTTTTGTTTTTTGTTATATAATAACATGAATCAAACAATAGAAAGAGGTCGCGATCGTGAAAAAAACTATTTTTTCATCCCTCACTTTAGGTGTCATCCTATATGCTGGTTTCTTATGGAGTAATGCGATTGCCGATTCTAATGTTGCACAAGAAAAATCTAAGAGTAGCATCACAGAGGAACAAGCCTTCAATTTTTTCACTACAGTGCTTGAGCAACAAAAAGCAGATTTCTTGAACAATACTCCGTTAGCGCATACTCATCTTTCAAAGTTATCTGAAGGGGACGAGGCTGTATTGATTTTTCTATCCACTACGGAAGTCGATAAAAAGCAGCTGAATTCATTCAAATACAACATTTCTGATGTCAAAGTCTATTCAGAGAATCAAAAAAATTATGCTGAAGCGTATGTCACACGAACTTTTAACTTCGGAAAAAGTGGTCTTGAAACAGGTTTAGGTGATCAATTGGTACTTGAAATTCCATCACATGTAGACGATCAAAGCACATCGGTTTCTTCGAGTAAATTAACCATTGAATCGAATCCAAACGCTAATAACGTTTCAGTTGATGAATTTTTAGAAAAGTATAAAGAGGAAGTAGAAAAATCAAACCAACTTGAAGCCAAATAAATATAGAAAGATGTCGCCATGATTCGTCAAGTGCGTACTTCTTTCCTTTCATAAAAATGGAGTCCTTCGCGTAATCGCTAGGACTCCATTTTGGTAGATCGAACATCATGCCGTCCGTTCTCTCCGTAAAAGATACAGGAAATACGGCACACCGATGATCGCTGTGATCAATCCGGCTGGTACTTCAAGCGGTGGATGTATCCCTCGACCGAGTGCATCCGCGACGACGAGTAACCCTCCGCCGAGCAACAGCGCCATCGGCAACACAGCAAGATGCTTATGACCAACGAGACGCCGTGCCATATGTGGCGCAATCAGTCCGATGAAACCAATCGCACCGACCGTCGCGACGGCAACACCAGCTAGAATGACCGCGAGCGCCAAGAAGATGTGCCGCGTCCGCTGAATTGGTAATCCGAGACCGATACTGACTTCTTCACTGAGTGATAAGACATCGAGTTGACGATGGCGATAGAAGATGATTGCACCAATCACGACGAGCACGGGCGCTAAGATCATCACTTCCTGCCACCCTTTCCCGAACAGACTCCCAGCGAGCCAGACGAGTGAATCGTTCGTTTGGAGCGGAAACTTGATCAACAAGTATTCCGTCCCGGAAGCACAAATCGCACTGACCGCGATACCAAGTAACGCAAACGAACTGCGGGAGACATTCCCGCCCCCCTCAAGCATCATTAAGGCCAGCATGACGAGTGCTGCTCCGATGAAAGCAGCGATTGGTGTTAACAAGAGCGGACCATCCGGCACGAGGGCAATCGTTAAGACGGCGAACAGTGACGCACCATTCGTCACACCGATCACATCAGGCGAAATCAATGGATTACGGATGACACTTTGTAAGATGACTCCGGCAAGTGAGAAACTCGCACCTGCTAAGAAAGCAAGGACAGTTCGCGGCAGACGATAATTTTGAACGATGAAGGCATCCTTTCCACCAAAGAACGACTGCCATAGATCCGATAACGATAACTGAATCGAGCCGACCGACAGTAAGGCAAAACTCGCGAAGAACACGAGCACCGTAACAATCAAAATCCGACGCATGTCTTTCATCGTAATCCCCCTTTCATCTGACGACGTGCCAGAACAAGGAAGAATGGTGCACCGAGCAATGACGTCACGATGCCGACCGGTGACTCATACGGATAGGCGATGAACCGCGCGAGGACATCGGCATACGTCAGCAGAAGTCCACCGATGACGGCAGTGACCGGCAGAACGATCCGGTAATCTTCCCCGACGAGGCGCCGCGTGATGTGCGGAACCATTAATCCAATGAAACCGATCGCTCCGGCGACTGCAACCGTCACCCCTGCGAGTAAGACGACGCTGATCCCAGCAAGCAAACGAATTCGCGTCACTTTTTGACCGAGACCGACCGCGACGTCTTGTCCCAGTTGGAAGACAGCGAGTGATTTCGCGAGACTCGCCGCAAGAAGCAAACCGGCAAGTGACCACGGTAAGACGATCCGTAGTTCAAGCCAGCTTGCGTCACTGAGCGAACCGGACAACCAGTACAAGACGTTCGTGATCCGGTCGTTAAAGAGAATCAAGCCTTTCGTCAGCGACGTCAACAAGAGATGAATCGCCATCCCGACGAGGGCAAGTTTTAATGCTGTCATCCCGCGAACGGAGGCAAACGAAAAGACAAGCACGCCACCGACTAAGGCACCGGCAAAGGCGAAGTAGATCAAATTTGCCGTTCCGAGCGACGGAAAGACGAGCAGACTTAAGACGACGAGAAATGACGCACCGGCATTGACACCAAAGACTTGCGGTGAAGCGAGCGGATTTCGTGTCACGGCTTGCATGATTGCCCCTGCAACGGCAAGATTCGCTCCGAGCAACAATCCGAGTAAGAGCCGCGGTAAGCGCAGATTCGTCAGGACGAGCCCTGCTTTTGATGTCGTGCCACTGATCCACTCTTGGACTAAGTGAATCGGATTCATCTGTGTGATGCCAAAGAACAGGCTACTATAAACCGCCAAGCAACCGAGTAATAGGAGTACAAAAATCAGACGTTTCCGCTGCACCGGATGTTTCCCCTTTCATCAAGACGAAAAGCCAGATTGCTCCGGCTTTTGTCGTTCATTATTTCTGTTGTAACAATTGAATCGCTTCGTCAACGATCTGTTCTGCAGCGTCAAGTCCTCGATAGCGTGTCCAGAGGTCACGATTGACTTCATAAACGTCTTTGTTCTTAACCGCTGTGATCTGTTTCCAGAGCGGGTTGTTTTTCCACTCCTTCAACAGCTTTGGATCGGCTTCCGCCATGAAGATGACGTCCGGATCCCATTTGACCATCTGCTCTAACGTAATCGTAACGGTCGGTTCCGCTGTTTTTGTAACAGCGTTCTCGATACCGATCTTCTCGAGTAATTCACCATCAAACGACGTCTCACCGTGTGCCGTCAGTGAATCGGCGCGGAAGACACCAACCATCACTTTTCGGTCGTCGTTTGGATCCACCTTTTTCTTCGCTACATTCAATCGTTCTTCATGCAGGGCAAGTCGGTCATCCATCTGTTTAGTTTTCCCGACTGCTTCCGCAATCGTCTTGAACGATTCGATGTTCTCTTCGTACGTCGCATTCCGACTCTTCAAGATGATCGTCGGTGCGATTTTTTGCAGTTGCTTGTAGATTCCTTTATGTCGGTTGAAGTCGCCGATGATTAAATCCGGCTGCAAGGAACTGATCACTTCAAGATTCGGTTGTTGACGTGTACCGACTTCCGTGAACGCGATGTCTTTTCCGAGTAATCCGGAGACATCGGTCTTATTTTCTTGTGCGATTCCGACTGGTGTAATCCCAAGTTCGTCTAACGCATCAACGAATGAGTATTCAAGTGCGACGACCTTCTTCGGGTGCTCCGGCACTTTCGTTTTTCCTGCCTCATGCGTAATCGTCCGCGTATTTTCGTTTGTTTGTTCTGCTTGACCTGAACAGGCCGCAAGCATCAAACTGCTCAACACGAGGAGCGTCAACGCTGTCATCCAAGTTTTCCGTCTCATGATGAGACCTCCTTTAGTTCGTGATTCGACATTGAGAATCATTCTTAATTAATCCTGTCTCAGCATATCAAAGATTCCCATCGAACAAAAGGGTTATCCTTATTTTCAGATAATATATGCTCGAATTCACATTTTCTGAAGCAATATGGGATAATCAGGTAGTATATAAAGGAGGGATTACAGATGGATTGGATGAAAGACTTGGAACAACGGCTCGGATTTCCGCTTGAGACGATCACGTTTGATCAGTTACCTCGCTTACTCGAAGCCTTTGCCTACCAGTTACCGTTTGAGAATACGACTGTGCTCGAGAAACGAATCCGTCCGTTTAACGACGAGCGCTTCATCGAAACGTTTCTGACGGAGCGACGTGGTGGTGTCTGTTATGACTTGAACGGACTGCTGCATCGTGTCCTACAAGAACTGAATTGTCCCGTTCGCCTCGTACAAGCGACCGTCTATGATCAGAAATCAGCAGCCTGGTCAGCGACGGGACCGACACACGTTGCAATCATTTGGAATGAGACACACCTACTTGATACCGGCTTCGGTGTCAATTTACCGCTCGTTCCGGTTCCCTTGAGTGGGGAGACGGTTCATTCCGCTAGCGGTAGTTACCGGATTGGCAAAGGTGATGTTCTCGAAATGCAGCGGACAGGACAAGCCGAGTTCGTGACTGGCTACAAGTTCGACCGTGAGAAGGCAATTACAAAGGGTGACTTATCGAAGATGGAACAGATCATCCAGCAAAGCGAAGCTTCACCGTTCAACAAAGGTCGTCTCATCGCAATGCGGACTCCAAGCGGTCAAAAGACGTTGACCGAGCGGACGTTACGAATCGAAGACACAACGACGACCGAATTGCCGGTCGCAGGTCCCGCTCAATTCGAGATGCTGTATCAGACTCACTTTTTAGGACAGGAGTAATGAACATGGATCGATATACGCTTTGTTTAATTCGGCACGCGGATAGTTTTTTACTCGTCAACCGCCAAAAACGACCAGCGATGGGCATGTGGAACGGTGTCGGCGGCAAGATTGAACCGGGCGAGACACCGGAAGTTGCTGTCATCCGCGAGACGCTCGAAGAGACCGGCATCCCGTTAGATTCGGTGACACCAAAAGGCATCGTTCGCTTACACGGGGAAGAAACGTCTGGCATGTATCTCTATCTTGCTGAACTAGAAGACCGCCCGTTTCCGACACCGGTCATGACGATCGAAGGCATCCTTGATTGGAAATCGCTCGACTGGATTATAAACGATGATAACATGGGGATCATCAGCAATCTCCGGCATTACTTACCGGTCGCTTTGTCAACGGATCAACCGTTGTTGCATGACTTCCATTACGATGGACATACAATCACTGCTTACGAGACACACGA
The DNA here is from genome assembly GCF_002439205.1 of Exiguobacterium sp. UBA6309. Lineage (NCBI taxonomy): Bacteria > Bacillati > Bacillota > Bacilli > Caryophanales > Exiguobacterium > Exiguobacterium sp. UBA6309. Next base: position 28,901 of record NZ_DJTL01000011.1, read on the forward strand.
ATTGATCGAGACATAAACAGAAAATCCCCACTCGTCCGCTTTCGGATAAGTGGGGATTTTTCATGAGAACAGATGGAGACCGGTGACGATAACTGCGACGATGACGATACCCGGTAACAAGTTCGCAACACGAATCTTCGTGATGCCAGCGAGATTAAGACCGATTGCCGCAATCATTACCCCACCAGTCGCCGTCATCTCTAAGATGAATTCTTGCAACGCGGCGTCGGGAATGAATTTCGTGATCGCAACGGCACTTAATGCAATCGCCCCTTGATAGAGAAAGACGGGAATCGCTGAGAACATGACACCGATCCCGAGCGTTGAACTAAGGACGAGAGCCGTAAAACCATCAATCAATCCTTTCGTATAAAGGACGTCGTGATCCTGACGTAATCCACCGTCGAGGGCTCCTAACACACCCATCGCGCCAATGACGAAAATTAACGTCGCTGTCACGAATCCTTCCGCGATGTTCGACGGACGACCGCGACTGATCTTACGTTCGAGCCACGCTCCCATCCGGTCGAGTTTCTCATCGAGTCGGAACCATTCGCCGATTGCACCACCGAGGACAAGACTACCGATGACGATCAAGAAGTTCGTGCTTTTCATCCCCATCTGCATTCCGAGCACGACGACAGCAAGTCCAATCGCCTGCAGGACGGTCTCCTTCATGCGTTCCGGAATCCGGTGGAACATTAATCCAAGCAACGTCCCGATGATGATCAGGACGGTATTGACGAGTGTACCTGTTAAAACCATCTGACAGCCTACTTTCTCAATTGATTTTTCGTTTAGCGGAACGAACGACGGTTCGCTCTGCCTGATTCAAACTATGTAACGTCATCCCGAGCATGACGAGGATGATTCCGAGTGTCGCGAGTCCCGTTGGTAGTGCCGCGTGAAGGAAAAGAATCTCTCCGAGAACAGTAAAGACGATCTCGAACGATTGCGTTGCTTCGATCGCTGCTAACCGGATCGGATCTGTCCGAACGAGCGACGTCGCGTAGAAGAAAAGCGACGTTGCGATGACGCCGGAGAACAACGCGACGAATCCGGACTGGGTGACTTGATTGACACTCGGCAATCCGACCTGTATGTAGGCAATCATGGAAAGAACGATCCAAAACGGTAGACTGGCAAGTGTCATTCCGAGAATCCGTTCAAACACATCGAGCTCGTTCCCATAGCGTTCCATCATCTTCCGGTTCCCGAGTGGATAGGCAATTGCCGCGACGAGTACCGGCAAGGCACCGAACAGTAAGGATTGTAGCGATAGACTTCCTGCGACGGATAACTGCATGACGACGACCCCAAGGACGATCAGGACGGAATACTTAAGGGCCGACCACGGAATCCGTTGCTTGAACAACGGTGCAAGGAGCGGTCCGGCTAGGATCGTCAATTGCCACGTTCCGGCAATCAACCAGCCTGGTGCGTAGTCAGCAGCAAAACAGATGCTGCCGTAGAACAGTCCGAAGCCGATCGTTCCATACAGTAACCAAAAGCCGATATCGGCTCGAAGCGCCTGGAAGACGCGCCCGATCCCCCGTCGCATCATGACGATGACGATAAAGAACGGCAACATCAGGAAAAAGCGGAGCGACGCACTATAAATCCAGTGACCGCCTGCCCCTTGCATCGATTGATTCAAGATGAAGGTGACGGCAAAAAACATTGCCGCTAAAATTCCATAAATGATCGGTCGCATCAGCTCTCCTCCTTTAGTGTCGAGACGAGTAGACGCCCGAGCCCGTTCCAATTATGCTCCGTCGCCTGGACGAGCTGCTCGACATCCTGTTGTTGACATGCATCTAAAATCGCTGCATGATCGGCAATCGACTGGCGTCCGAGACGATCAAACTGAGCATATTCGAGCCGGCGGATCAACGGTGTCAATCGACGGATTGTCTCTCGTAGTTGATCGTTTTGACTGCGCTGCACGAAGACATCGTGAAAGGCATCGTCAAGTGCTAGTGCCGCCTCTGTATCCTGCTGATCAATTGCCGTCGTGAATTGTTGATGAATTGACCTCAGACTTGTTAGATCGTCATCCGTCAGCATTGGTCCTGCTAAACGCGCCGCTAACCCATGCAGTGTCGCAATGATTGGATAGGTTTGCTGTGCCTGTTCGGCATCGAGTTCCGTCACGATCGTCCGTGAACCCCGTTTTGCTAAAATCAATCCCTCCTCTTCGAGTCGTTTCAAGGCTTCGCGGACCGGTGTCCGACTGACACCGAACGCTTCCGCGAGTGCTTGATCGTTCACCTTTTCTCCTGGGGCAAGACGTAAGGTGATGATGTGGTGTTGCAAGCGTCGATACACTTCCTCACTTAAAGGAAGTCGTGCAATGGCTAAATCATTTGTAGGTTTCATACAAGTAATATATTACATATCAATTCATCGTGAAAGCACCATCCTAAAATTCATTGGATTTATTTTACTCACTACCTTGCAATACAAAATAGCATAACGTATCATTACCTTGTAATACCAAGTAGCGAAAGGAAGATGCGGATGTCATCGACGCAAATGTTAAAAGGAATTCTCGACGGTTGCTTACTCGCACTGATTGCGGAAGAAGAGATTTATGGCTATGAACTGGCGACGAAACTGAAAGCGTACGGTTTCGCCGACATCAGTGAGGGAACGATCTATCCTCTATTGATTCGGATGCAAAAACTGGACTGGATCGAAGCAACCTCTCGCGTCTCCCCGTCCGGTCCAAAACGAAAGTATTATTCGATCACGACGAGCGGTGTTGAAGAACTCGCCGCTTTCAAACAAAGATGGCATCACCTTTTAACGAGTGTCGAAAGCATTTTAAAGGAGGATGAATGAGATGACCCTATCGACGGAATCAACACGATTTTTGGAAGACTTAAAGGTATACCTACTTGCTTCGGGTAAAAATGAATTGGCGACGAACGAGATTGTCAACGAACTCGAAGATCACCTGATCGAAGCGGAAGCAGACGGAAAATCCGTTCGCGCGATCACGGGTGATAGTCCCGCCGATTACATCCAATCGATTTCTAAAGAGATGGCATTTGATCCAAAAGAAGCGTTTTGGATCGTCTTGCAAGTTTTTCTCGGCGCATCCAGTTTTCTCTATCTTCAAAACCTCTTGAATGGTACAACGACGTTCAGTATCTTGCTCGTTGGCGGTTTCCTGTTGATTAGTGCCGTTTACCTGACCACCCTGGCGTTTCTCTTCCGTCAAGATGCTTTACGTGATGGAGCGCGCCCTCGTATCATGCGTTACGGCATTCATGGTAGTATTCATTTTCTGTTAATCATCGGACTATTGATCGTCAACGGACTTGTCGATTCACAAAAGATCACGTTATCCCCAAACGTCAGCTGGATGGTTGGTGCCCTATTGATTCTCTGGATTCTCGTCACGGCATGGAAGACGAAGACATGGATTTTACCGATTGCATTGCTCGTCTATTTTGTTCCCCAAATCATTCTCCGTTCTGTATTTGATTGGTCGGAATTGACCTCTGGACTCGTCGGATATGCTGTTGCTGCCATTACGATGACAGTCGCTTTTATTCGCGAATCTAAACAAGATCAGTCAAACGTCTCAAAGCACTGAAGCAACGATTTGGTTCTGATACTTAAAATGACCTCAGCGCTAAGATCATTTTTGTATATCATTGAGAAAAAATTGAGGATAGAATTAGAATAAAATATATTAAAAAAGAATAGGTGGTTGTAAACGATGAATCAATCTGTGAAAGATATTCAACATTCCATTAAGATCAACAAGCCCATTGAACAGGTATGGGCGAATGTCTCGACGGCTCGCTCTTTATCTAAATGGTTTATGCCAAACGACCTTGTCGCACAAACAGGATGTGTGTTTCATATTCAATCTCCTTTTGGTCCGTCTCCTTGCACGGTCTTAAACGTACAACCAGAAAGAGAATTATCGTTTAGTTGGGATGAAGATGGATGGATCGTAACCTTCTCCCTAACTCCATTGAACGACCTTACCCTTTTCACTGTGACACACAGCGGATGGAAAAACGCTGATGACCTTGTGCCGAAAGCAAATCAGCCACAAGGTCGTGTCCGTAACTTTATGGACCAAGGTTGGGATGGGATGCTTCAGAAATTAAAAGCAACATTTTAAAGGAAGGCATGTACATTTTTTTACGACAAAATATAGACTGTGATTTTAAAATACATTCTCTTGTAATTTTTTTAGATCATTCATAGATCATCAAAAATAAAGGGAGTGTCGTTATGTTCAATCGATTTAGTAAAGAACAACAACAAATTATCCAGTTTATTCAAGATTTTTTCTTAGAAGTGCCATCTAAGTTCGCCGCAGAACGTGTTTTTGATTTCATCAAAGAGTCAGTTGCTATTCACTTTTATAATATTGGAATTCAAGACGCTCATGCGGCTGTGTTAAGTCATTCGCGTCACTCGACGATGAATTGTTAACGCTCAAGCGTCCCGTATCTCCATAATATATTTTTAGCAGAGATCTCTTGTCATGCTCTATAAAAAAGTATGCGCCGGCGCATACTTTTTTACTCTTTAGCGTTCACTTTCAACTATGTTTCATTAAAATGTATCTCATTATTTTTTTATCGAACCATCCATTGTTCATTTTATAGGATGACGGATCATTTCAGTCGAATGTATTGAATCATTTTGTAAATAAAGTATAAAACGACTATAAAAATAAAGACGTTTCCTAGCATACTTATGGTTGCAACCTGATTCATTTTTTCCCACTCTCCTTCTTATTTAGATAAGGACTTTATTTGAATTGAACCGAATTTTAACATACTTCCTTTTCCATACGTAACCCTTGATTTTACATTTTTATGATTCATAAGTAATTTTCATTTTTTTGGTGTTAGCTTCCCGACTTCAAAGTGGTAGCTGTCTTATCGCCGAATAAATTCTTAAAGAAATAGGTCAAAATTACATATTGAATTAGATTTACAATCCAAACATATCTAATAAGATATGGAAAATCACAAAAAGTATGCGCGATGCATACTTTTTTCTTTGGATTTTGATTCAATTCATTACGAAGTACTTTTTAATCTCTCCATAGAACGAATAAATCAATTACACTAAACGTAATTATTTGTATGGAATGACGGTTCAAACTATAGTCGTGCTTAATACAAAGGAGAATTTTTTGAAACTCGAACGATTACTGACTATCATATTTAAGTTACTGCATCGCTCTACGATCTCGGCCGCTCAATTAGCTAGTGAATTAAATGTCTCTCAGAGAACGATTTATCGAGATATCGAAACCATTAGTGCAGCTGGAATTCCCGTTACTTCTTATCATGGAACTAATGGAGGTTTCGGTATTATTGAGAATTATAAATGGGATAAGACCTTTTTAAATGCGTCTTCTATGGTCGATGTTCTATCTTTAATGAAAAGTTTATCAGCGCAATTACATGATCAAGATTTAAAAAATACGCTAGAACGGCTATCGATTCTTACGACAGAAGAACAAAATAACCATTTACACATTGATTTAGCTGATCAATCCGTTGAGCCTACTTTCTTAATTGATCTTCAAAAGAGTATCAAAGAATCAAAAAGAGTTCTGTTTCAATACATCAGTGCTCAAAAGGAACAGACCATTCGAGAAGTAGATCCCATTTTTCTACGATATAAATTTCGTACATGGTACCTTTATGCTTATTGTTATTTAAGAAATGATTACCGCGAATTCAAAGTGTCACATATGCTCAACCTTCAAAGACTTTCAACATCTATTCAGGATAACCATCCCATTCCTGGAGACAGAGCTGTCGTGAAACCCGCACGGGAAAGTATCACGTTAAGAGTTCATCCTGAATCCATTCATGTAGTCTTAAACCATTTTCAGCATCAATCGATGGTTTTTGAAGAAGATGGTAGTGTTACGATGACTTTATTGTTACCTTCACCTTTACATGCGGAATGGTTAATCAACATTTTATTAAGCTTCAGATCAGGTGTAGTTGTTATTCATCCCTTGTACTTACAAGACATATTAAGAAATGAAGCCAAAAAAATAGTTAATCTATATGAGGATATATGACACTCAGATGTCATATATCCTTTTTTATATTGAACGTAGTTAGACAGTTCTTACTACAATTAAAGGAGCGATTTGGATGAATGCCGGAAAAACGATGTATGAATATCACAACTGGGCGATGCAGTTGATGTTAGATCATATGGATGCATTACCTGAAAATCTATTAAATAAAGAGGTGAAAAGCTCTTATCCGACAATTGCTAAAACACTTAGTCATATTCTTGCAGTTGATACTATGTGGATTCATGTTTTAGAAAAAGTAGAATTTCAACAAGCGCTACAAGATGCGATGAGTCAATTACCATTAACTGATGCATATACAATTGAAGAATTCAAAACAGCATTCAAAAATATAGCATCAAAGTATCAACTATTTATAAATCAGAAATCAACTCTTACTATGGCGATACATGTGGATAATCCTTGGTCTGGTCCACGGGAAACGACTTTTGAAGAAATTCTTTTACATGTAGCCAATCACGGTACGTATCACCTAGGGAACATTACTACCATGTTAAGGCAGCAAAATGAACCCTCATTGATGATGGATTATTCTCTTTTTTGGTATGAAGATATGAAAGTTAAGCCATAACAGAATGTATTCGTTTTTAATGTCTATTTAGACATCACTATATAAAATAAGATGGCGTGCACCGGTGCACGCCATCTTATTTTATATATTTATCAATTCCCTTGTATTGCTTCATACCGCTCACGCGTCCAGTTGTAGACATGGCTCGTCACGGTCCGTCCGTCGATTCGCTCTAATACGAATGGTCGGTCAAGAACAGGTGTAAAACCGAGTTTCTCAACGACACGGCGTGACTGGTCATTAAAATCAAAGTGACCACACCAAACGACATCGATCGGCAGTTCCCTGAAGATGAAATCAATCATTGCTTCAACGATTTCCGGCATCCGCCCTTCTCCCCAGTAGTTAGGCGCGAGGACATAGCCGATCTCGACTTGACGGTCATGGGTGATTGAATCGTCCGGCCGACGATTAAAGTGAAATCCGAAGCTCCCGATGACTGCCCCCGTCTCCTTATCGGTCACGGCATATTCACCAGGTGACGCTTGGAAAATGCCAATCACTTCCTGGCTTTCGCCAAGCGACGCATGCGGCGCCCAGCCTGCCTTCGGTCCGACATTCGGATCCTTCGCGTAAGCGTAAAGTGCTGCTGCATCGTCGTCTTGCCAACGGCGCAACACGTGCCGTGGTGTTTCTAAAATATCTGGTAAGTTCATCTGTATTCCCCCTTATTAAGATACGTTTCGCTGTCGTTCGACCGATTCCTTCACGAAAAGACTTGTATAGATTAAACCGAAGCCCGTCAAAAGGATCAATCCGAGGTAAACACTCATCATCGACGGGATTAAAAATGTCCCAACTAAAATCGTCGACCGAGAAAGCAAATCAGCTCCTGCGAATGACGTTCCGGCGAAGGCCGAGTACGCCCCGCGTTGATCCGCCGGCATCATGTTCGCTTTTTGTGTGTTTAAGACTGGGGAGTAGAGCAACTCGCCGATCGTTGCGATGAAGATAAAAAGCATCAGTGCCGTCATACTGTTAGCACTCGTCACGACGACGTAACCGATCGTGTACAGCATCAGACCTGCAGCGAGCGTTCGGCGCGGAGAAAGACGCTTCGCAAGCTGCTGAACGACGAACGTTAACGTGACGACGAGCAACGTATTTTCGATGTTGATGATACTCATCATCCGAACCCCGTTGATCGACCACCCGGCAAACGATAGCGGTTCAAACGAATCAGCGAGGCGGACGGCGACGTAACTGCCCATCGAAAACTCAGCCGCTAAGATACACATCGAACCAAAGACGACCTTAACGAACGGACGGTCCCGCCAAGCGAGTTGATAGCTTGTAAAGATATCCGTGATGACACCACGTAGTTTCTGACGTTGCCACGTTCGCGGTGTGTCGTCGAGAAACAGGTAGTAAGCGATTGGTAAAACGGACGACGTAAAGCTCAAGATCCAAAACAACAGCAATTGATTGCTGACGTAGAGCCAGCCCCCGAGCGCTGTTCCGATGGCGATCGAGAGATTGATCAACCAGTAGTCGAGCGCATAGACCGCTTGGCGGTTCTCCTTCGTCGTCGCATCGATGATGATCGCCCCCATTGCCGGACGACCAAGATTACTCGTCACCGAGAAGACGGCGTAAATGACCATGAACAGCAACATCCAGTCGAGCGTCAACGAAATCGCCATCGTGATGAACGTCAACGCCGTGAGCGCAGAAGTCGTGACGAGTAGGCGTTTACGGGAAAAACGATCGGCAAGATATCCGCCGAGTAGATTCGTGATGAAGCTGACGAAGACCATCGCGATCAAAAACGCACCGGCGATGACTTCGTTGAATGCCTTGACGAACAAGAGAGCCATGAACGGCATGATCGAAAACGAGACAGCCCGGTTGAAAAACGATGTGATGAGACGTACTTTAATTGGCTTCGGTATTTCTTTCCATTTCATATTGTCACCTTCCATTCTCTACCTGTATCGTAAACAAGACAAGACACAAGAAAAATGGACGTCATTTAAAAAAGATGTCCCCTTTTAAGGAGGAGAAGGACGATGGATGCTTATCTTTTTATGTTATGGAAGACTTGCCGAAATGGACACTACTCGATCGCGACGCTTGCCGACGCCATCCATCTCAGTACTAAACAAACGAAACGATATCTCAATAAATGGCAGGAAGATGGCTGGATGAATTACACGAGTGGTCGCGGACGAGGCAACTTAAGTGAACTCGTCTGGTTGCGCCACGTTGAACGGGAGTATGCGAAACGGATGCTCGAGCGGATCGACAGTGATTCGATCGAATCAGTGACGGAGGAATTGACGTGGGACTGGTCGCCGGCGCAAGCCGGTCGCTTCATGCGGCAGCTCGAACGAAAATTCGGCTATACACAGACGACATCGGACGCCTTGCTGATTCCTCGGAAACGGAACTTCTTGACGACCCACCCGTTAGAAGCAGCGGATATCCATAGTGCCCATCTCGTCCAAAACGTCTTCAATCGTTTGTTTACGATCGACGTCGACGGCAATATTCAAGGTGAACTGGCGCATCACTATGTCTGGAATGGTCCGATGCTCAGTCTCTTCTTACGGAAGGATGTCCGCTTCCATGACGGTTCGCTCCTGACGAGTAAGGAAGTGACGAAGAGTCTCCGTGCTCTGATCAACTATCCGGCTTACGCTTATTCCTACCGGCACGTCAAACAGATCGTCTCGAACGGTCCGTACCGGGTCGACCTCACACTCGATCAGCGCCGGAGTTCGATTTTGCCGCAACTTGCCTCGATACATACGAGCATCATCAAGGACGGTGTTGGGACGGGACCATTTCAACTGACGCAACATGACGATAAGAAGACCGTTCTGACGGCATTTCCGAATTACTTTGGCATCCGCGCCCTGCTCGACCGGATTGAGTTCATCCAGATGCCGGAGCAATATGACCCGGTCTACCGGACATCGGCTTCTGACTCTAGTCCGATTGATACGATCGCAACGCAATCCGGGTTTGGTCTCGTCTTACTCCATCCACGTGCTGGTGGTCCGTTTGAATCAAAAGCCGCGCGGCATTATATCCACCGGCTCGTCGCGGAAGTCCGTGGTGGCATTCATGACTTCCATGAACGGACACAACCGAACGACTGTGGTTTTCTCGAGTCCTATAGTCAACCGTATACTGTCCCGGACGGTCCCGCTGTCTTATTCACGCAACCGATTCGAATCAAGATGACCGATTTCACGGACAAAGTAACACGTTGGCTCTGCGAACGGTTCGATCAAGACGGAATTCCGTACGAGTTCGTCGAGGTCGGATTTAAAGAGAGTATTACGGAGTTTCATGCGTACGACACGATCGATCTCGCTGTCCATGCTGAAGTGTTCGAGCGAAATCTACCGTTCGCCTTCTATCAGTTCATGACGAATACGTTCTCACCGCCAATCCGACTATTTCAGCAGATGCCAGAAATGCTGAAATGGATCGAACAATACGACAAGACACCGTTCGAAGACTGGCTCCCGATTCACCAAGCGATCGAGCGTTACTTGATCGACGAATCGTATTTCATTCCGTTTTATCACGATACAAGGCTAATTCCGTATCCGATCGAGCTGCAAAATATCACGATCGACTCGTTCGGTTATTTTGATTTCTCAAAGCTCTGGATTTCCAATCAATCGTGACGAATCCTTGTCGATATTTTGACTTGCTTGTGACAAAACGCACGATATTCTTTAATCTAGTATTTTAAATGTTGTATTAATGACGAGGCTACGAAATACTAAGACTGTCTTCATTACTTAGTGAAAAGGAAGTGGTCTTATGTTATCAACCTCTACCATTCAAATTGTTCAATCAACCGTCCCGGTCCTTGCGTCGCACGGTGCCGCGATCACGAAAGTCTTTTATCAGCGCTTGTTTCAAGCTCATCCGGAACTGAAACACGTCTTCAATCAATCGAATCAACGGAGCGACCGCCAATCGCAAGCACTCGCTACAGCCGTGTATGCCGCTGCTGCTCACATCGATCGACTCGAGACGTTAAAACCGGTCTTATTACCTGTGCTCCATAAGCACCGAAGTCTACAAATCAAGCCGGAGATGTATCCACTCGTCGGTCAAGAATTACTCGGAGCGATGCAAGACGTTTTAGGGGAAGCCGCAACGCCTGCAATCCTGCAAGCATGGGGCGAAGCGTACGGGGAGATTGCCGATTTGTTCATCACACTCGAAGCCGAACTATACGCGCAGGACGAACAGGCGAAAGACTTTTCCGGTTATCAGTCCGTCAAGATTTCAGATATCCAGGAACAAGCAGACGGCATCCGCTCGCTGACTTTCAAAACGGACGGTCCGCTCCCTGATTATCGAGCAGGGCAATACATCACGGTACGGATTCAGGATAGCGACGGCTTATGGCACAATCGTCAATACAGTCTGACGACGTCATCAAACACGACGACTTATACGATTGGTGTCAAACGAGAAGGCATCGTCTCGGACTACTTACATGCAGCGCAAGTCGGTGACACGGTATTGATCAGTGCGCCAGCAGGTGCCTTCACGCTTGATGCATCAGGTGAACCCGTCGTTCTGATTGCTGGTGGAATCGGCATCACACCGATGCTTGCAATGGCAGACGAAGCGTTAGCTGCTGGTCGACAGGTAACGTTACATCACGCCGTCCAAGATGAACGCAATCGTCCGTTTACAGAACAACTTGCCTTACTCGAGCAGCGTGGCGCTCGCGTCATTCGTTACGCAGAGCACCAGGCGACGGATCAAGCGGGTCGTCTGCCGAAAGACGTCATCGCAAGCATCACGGATCCGACATACGTCTGTGGTCCGGAAGCAATGATTCATTACGTCATTAAACACTTTACGGCGTCTTCGGACAAACTGCATTACGAAATCTTTGGACCAGCACTCGCTTTTGCCGCGGAAACGCCAGTCACGCAGTAAAAAACATCCCGCTCTCTTTGATACAGGTCAAGGAGAGCGGGATGTTTGATTAGAGTGGCAATCGTTCTGACAACGGACGGACCAAAACGACATCTGTCGCCATCCGGTTGTCCCGGCGCGGTTCATCGACTGGTTCAATCATCCAGTTTTTCGCGTGGAGTGTATTTAAGGCATGCGCTAAATCGTACATCGAATAACGATCGTTTCCGTTCAACTGATAGAGACCTGCTTCCTGTTCGAGTAAAATCGTAACGAGCGCTTCTGCTGTATCTTCAAGCAACGAACTCGACGGATACCAGTTTCGACTTGCTTGAATGACACCGTGTTGCTTCATCTCGTTCGTGAAGAAGTCGACCATGTTGTTCGAACCTGCCTCCGTCCCGATCTGCCAGCCGATCCGGACGATTTTTGCTTGAGGATCAATTGCTTGAATCGCTTGCTCGCAAGCAATCTTATAGGCACCATACTCATCGCTCGCATCCGGCACAGCGTCCTTTTCAATCGGTGCTGGTACGTCGTCCGAGAAAACAGATACTGTACTCGTGAAAAAGAACGGAATCCGATATTCCTGGCACAAACGGACGAGCGCTTCCGTCCAACTGACGGACCCCATCCCAATATGTAGGAAATAATCCGGTCGTTCCGTTTCTAAAAACGTCCGCATCTGAGACTCGTCAGTCGTTGAGACTTTTGTCCGATCCCACGCGACTGTCTCGATGTCGTGCTTTGCTAAGACGTCCGCAACGACGGGTGCTACTGTTCCGTTCATACCTGTAATGATCGCTTTCATACTGTTCATCCTTTCAATTTTAAAAAAATAGGTAAATGTAGAAAACTAACAATTTTAATATTACATTGTACACTTATTAAATTTTAAAATTATAAGGGAGCCTTTAATCAAATTGAAAACAGCAGATAGGATAAGTAGATTAATAGTAGTATTCACTTTAGTAAGTTTCATTATCTTTTCATTAAAAATTATTTTTAAATTGTATTCTTCATCATTTTCAAATATTTACTTAGGTAAGTTATTAATAAGCTCTAGTCAAATCATTTCCGTAACTTTAATTATAATTGCATTAGTTATACTAGTTGTAACAATGGTTTACTGCTACAATGAACTGCGTGCTTTTTCAGGAAACGAAGAATCTACTGAAAAACTGAAAGTTGATGAGAAATATTTAATGATTTTTGATATTATCCAAGCATGCTTTTCAATTTTTTTTTCAATTTTAATTTTAAGGTTAATTATCATGCCTGTAATTCTATATTTAGAAAAATCAAATATTCTTTTTTTATCAATACTTATAATTATAAATTTAATTTTTTTATTTGTATCAAATATCAATACTAATAATTTCCGACCACAAAAAATAATTCAAGGAATAACTTTATTTATTATTGCTAAGAAGAATTACTTTATAGTACTTGCTGTTTGGTTAGTTTTTGCTCCTGCATTTATTTTAGTGGGATTATATCAATTTTCGAATCCGGTTTTAAATATAAGTTTTTCTAACCCTAATAAAAAAAATAGTCCTGAAATACACTTTAACTTTTCAGATCGTATTCCAGACAAAATGCCGAAAAAAATAGATATCATAGTATTGTCTAGTGCTCAAAATCCTAAATACGAGATAAGTGTATTACAGTCAGAATTTTTTAGGACTTTTACAGAAGTACGATTACAGAACAACCAGGATAATGGTTTTAGCGATTTCTTTAAAAATGATGATAATTCTTTTGAAATTAAAAAAAGTAATTATTCTCTTTATAAAGCAATAAAGTTACCTGATATAAAAAGTGATGGCTCGTTAGTAATTACTTTCAACGAAAACAATCCACTCGAAAATAAGAAATCCTATAAAATTGTAAATGATTTTTACATTGAAAATAATCAATTTCACTTTAATGAACCTAGTATAAAAGTAAATTTAAAGTAGTTAATCAAAAAACAGCTGACAATTTTCTAACATAAGAAGATTTGTCAGCTGTCTTTAGTTATTACTCCGAAACGCCTTCCGTTGCCATTCGGCGCCACAGTACATTCAAGAAGACCGTCATCCCACTGATCGGAATCAAAAACAATAACGCCGTAATCCATAAACTCTCCATCGACTCCACTCCTCATCGTTCATTTCTATCTCTAGTGTACAGAAGCGCGAAACCGCTTACCTCCACCTCAAGGCGGATATTTCATCCGACCTTGTCCTGTCGTGCCTCGGTAAAGGAAACGTTACGATGAATGAGTAACCAGATAGCTGTCAACACGAGACCACTTAAGGAAAACAGCAGGAAAACAAACGAGATGCTAAAGAGCGACGTCAAGTACGATGATAATCCGTAACAGAGTGCAGAACACGCCGTTGATGCTGCGACCATCGCCGTTCGAACCCGTCCGAGCAAGTGCGCAGGCGTCGAGCGTTGTAACAATGTCGCAAACGGAATCCCGAACAATGTCAGCGCCATGCCGAGTAAAACGAATCCGCCAATCGCAAGGGGCACGGACGATATATAAGCAACGATTGCAATCGCGAGCCCTTGCAGTACGACTGCGCTCCGAAACAGCTTATCCTGTCTGATCGAGACGACCCACTTCCCGTAAAGGAGCGACATCGTGATCCCCCCGATCACCGTCGCTAGTTCGAGTGCGGAAAAGGTTTGGGCATTCCCCGATAAGACATTCTTGGCATATGGTGCAAGTAAGGTATTCATCGGTGTGATCATCCAGTTCGCAAGGATCGCACAACCAAGGATCCATTTTAAGCGACCGTCACGCGCGACGTAATGAACCCCTTCGAGCAACGCTTCGCGGTACGATCCGACACGCGCTCCTTCTGCGACTTGTCCCGTCATGTGTCGGACGAGCAACCAGGCAACGAGATGCAGTCCCAGATCGAGCCACAAGATACTCGCAATCGAGAAGTGGGCAACCATCATCCCACCAAGTAAGAATCCGCTTAACGTCCCGATCCGTTCGATTGTTGCGAGATAGGCATTCGCTTGCGGCAATTGGTCATCTTCGACTAGATCAACGACCCACGTGAAGACGGCATTGCCACCAATGATTTGTAAAATCGTCTGCACGACGAGTAAGCCGAGTAACCATGGCAAGACGATGTTCGTCAGACCGATTCCCGCTAACGCGATCCCAAGCGCAAGCAAGCGAATGAGAAGCGACGTTTGATACAACGATGCGCTGACGAAACGGTCAATCCACGGTCCAACGAACGTTGAGACGAGAAAACGAATCAAAAACACACCTGTTGCAAGCAAGGCGACACCTGAAGCACTAATCTGTTCCGCGCTCAACCAGTAAATCGCAATATAAACAAAACTCGTCCCGACAGTCGATAACAAATCGGAGACATACATAAAACGAAACGCACGTGACATGATGCTTTATTCCTTTCCTAAAACGACTTCTTGTTCATCTTACAATTTTTCTCAATTGCTGCCCATTCTTTTTTCGTCATCACATCGTCATCGTCTGTTAAGGCATTCTTACCCATCTGTAACAGAGCCGACATGTTCATTCGCTATACTAAAACGCATAGGGAGGTGAAGATCCATGAAAACGCAAACGCGTTATGACTATGAAACCGAACAGGAACAGGTCGACGTCCCGTCTGAGGCACGTCTAGGCTACTACTTTCTTTTGATTGTCCTGCCGCTTGGTCTCGCGCATCTTGTCCAGTCGCTTGCTCCTTCGCCGGATCAACACCACTCGTCCGTATTGACGGGTTTGACGTTCTTATCCATCGTCTTTTTCATGTACTTAGGTAACCGAGCTGCTGGAAATGCCAAAACGACCTTTTTCGGATACTCGATGTTCTTGAGTATCAGTCTGTTCGCGACGCTGTTTCTACCAACGGTGCCGATCATTTGAGCATAAGCAAACGAGCACATGTCCGACTTTGGACGTGTGCTCGTTTTTTAATGCATATGCGATTCGTGTTTGCCGTCACAATACAACGTATTGCCATGTGCATGTTGATCCGTCTCGACCTGGATGGTCGCGTGGTTAATCCCGACGTGTTTCAAATCGTGATCAATCTGTTCGCGAATCGATTCTGACTCCCGTACGGTCATGTCCTCCTTGACGACGACGTGACACGATAACGCGTTATAACCACTCGTGATCGACCAGATGTGTAGATCATGTAATCCGAGAACGGCTTCGTTCGTCTGAATTGTCGAAACGACCTCATCAATGTCGACATCACTCGGCGTTCCTTCCATTAAGACGTGTACGGACGCCTTCGTCACGTAATAACCACTCCGTAAGACGAGGATCGCTACGATGATACTCGCAAGTGGATCCGCCCATCCCCAACCGAAGAACAGGATCAGCAAGGCGGCTACAATCGCACCGACCGATCCGAGCATGTCGCTTAAGACGTGCAGATACGCACCGCGCATGTTGAGGTTATGTTCGTGCCCACCGCCGCGTGTCATGATCCAGGCAACTAAAATGTTGACGAGCAACCCGAGGACACTAATGATCAGCATCCCCGTCGTTGCGACAGCGGGTGGATCGATGAAGCGTTGAATGGCTTCAATGAAAATATAGAGAGCGATGACAATCAGCGTCACGCCATTTAGGATTGCGGCTAAGATTTCAAAGCGTTTTGAACCGAACGTCTTGTTCGCATCCGGTGCTTGACTCGAGAACTGGAAGGCTAACAGGGCAATCGCAAGTGAAATCGAATCACTTAACATGTGCCCGGCGTCTGATAACAATGCCAAACTGTTCGTCCAAATCCCGCCGATGACCTCGACGATCATGAACGCGGTGATGATCAGGAACGACAGGCCCAGTACCTTTTTATTGTCGGTATGATGATGGTGGTGATGATGATCATGTGCCATGACGTTGCCTCCTTTTACCTTACATTCAAACGTCTATTTGAATTATAACGTGCCTCCGTTCTGCGGTCAATGGGCTCACGTGTTATATCCCACGCCTGTACTCTTCCAAAACGACTAATCTGACTATACAAAAAAAGCGATGACTTCTCGCCATCGCTCTCTTTGTATTCTTCTCAAATAAACGACCGAAAGTCTTCCGTTTGTTGCTCGAGTTGATGTGCGACCTCTTCGATCGCGGTAAAACGTTGCATCGTTTCCTTTACTGTCGCAAGGCTTGACGCGACTTCGAGATGGGACGCTTCAATCTTTTTCATCATCGCCATGATTTGACGGTTCATCGTTTCCGTATTCGTCCGTACCTCGACGACTGCACTGCCGACTAAATCCGATAAATTTTTGACTTCACTCGCAACGACGGTGAACCCTTTGCCATGTTCTCCAGCACGTGCCGCTTCGATTGCCGCGTTCAGCGACAACAGGTTCGTTCGGGCTGCGATCTCCTTGATCGTATCAGCAATCTTCGTGATCTCGATCGCTTGGGCATATAATGTTTCGAACGTCTGCTGGTTCTCAGCCGTTTCACTTGCGATTGTGTGCATCGTCTCTTGAAGTTGATTGCCCTCTTTAGAGCCTTGAATCGACTGCAGATTCAGTCCTTCAGCGAGTGTCTGGAAGCTTTTCGCATATCCTTGTACACGGTCGATCCGGTCCGTGATGTTACTCGCGATCTTGACGACGCCGACGACTTCTTCTCCCTCAAAGATTGGCATGTAAGTGGCTTCAAGCCATAAAATATCACCACGAGCATCAACGCGCTTGATTTTATCCGCTGTACTGAAGCCCGAAAACAGGCGTGTCCAAAAGTCCTGATACTCACGGCTGTTCGCGAATTCTGGTGTACAAAACGTATGGTGCTGTAAGCCAATCATCTCATCCCGCTTATACTTCATCGTTTTCGCAAACAAGTCGTTAACGTCGATGACCCGTCGTTGGCGATCAAAACAGACCATCGCGACGTTTGATTCAAGGCTCGATAAGATTGCTGGTGAGCGCAATGGTCTCGGTAAGGTTTCATTCATGGTGTCATTAACTCCTTCTATGTGTCAATCATGTTCTATGACAGTTTCATATATGAACATTCTGTACCTATCTATCGTCATCAATTGATCTTTTTTATAGTTTCATTCAAAAAAAAGAACAATCCTTTATTACTGAGGTATGGTCAGACTCACTCACTTTTAAGAACTATAGCTGTTACACTAGGGATATGGCATTTGATACGGACAGGGGGAAACAGCATGGATTATGAAAAAGCATCTCACAAGTTCTAACACCGAAAGCAACAGTTGACGTTAAAAAAAGAAACGGTCATCGAGCGCGTATTCCGGCGATATAATGCAATCGAAATACCGAAAGACGACATCTCGGATTTAGTGAATGATGATCAACTCGAATACGATGCCATCTTTTGCTGCTTGAAGATTGATGACGGTGACCTCTTGAATTCGCTTTTTACGCCTAGTGAATTAGACGATTTCGAGTGGGAGATACAAGATAATAAAAGGAAAAATCGACGATACCGATATGCTAATCAGAAAGAAGCAGATTACAATCAATTGATTCTCGATGAGATGGAAGGACGCCGAATTGATATCGTCTTAGAGAGCCTTGACGGTACATATATCACTGGATTCTTGGTTAGGAATCAATCCGAAGTAATCGGCTCTTACTTATATGCTCTCGTCGGTGGTGCACATTTTGCCGATCCTGTCGTAAAAAACCTCGTCATTCGAGCCAGAGAGCTGACAGAAGAAGTCGAAGAATCATATCGTGATTATCTCGACGATTTAGTTCGGTGGGGTCATATTTAAAAAGAACGATGGACTTCAAATGAAATCAATCGTTCTTCGTCTGCGCTTCGATTTTCTCGTTCCGAGCAGCCTCAAAGTTGCGATAAATCGTAAATCCTACTAAACCAATCAACCAGATAATGCCATACCCGAGTTCCCAGTCTAAGCCGAAATACAAGATTGACGACGTGATGACGACAATCAGGATTAAGCGAATGCTCGACAGATGATATTTACTCATGATGTCCCTCCTTTTCTACCGCCACCGAAGTAGATGTATGTCACGAATAGAATTAACGTCCACGTAAAAACCGCGAATATGATTTTAAATAAGCCGTCAGGCAGTACTTTTGAAATATATAACATGGTCATTAGGATTGAAAACGTTAAATGGTTATTTCTCATTTGTGTAGAGAGCTTATCCCAATTGAGCAGGACAAGTAGTACCGCGACGGGTGCGAGGAGTGCCGTTAGGAAGAAGAACGGAACGTTCCTCATATAGTACGGTATCTCGTCTTTGTTTTTTCTCATCACATATCTCTCCTCATCTGCAATATAGAATACCTAGCTTCTCTATTCATTTCATCGGAACGGATGTGATTGCATGAAAAAAAGAAGTACGCTCGCTGATCTATACTCTTATCGTTCTCGTCATCTTGGTAGCTGCCTATCCGACTTACCTCTTCGTTTCTAAAACGATGACTGAAATCAAGATTGAACGAATGTTAGTTAAATCAGGATACGACCAAGATATTTCAAAAAAAGAAACGATCTTTGAGTCGAAGACCGGAAGATATGTGTTGGAAGTTAAATACACGAATGAACCGGACTATATATACAACTATGAAATCGTTGAAGATCATGTACTGACGACTGTATACGACCAGCATCATGTTGAAGTGACTGGCTCCGTTCAACATGAATTAAAGTAGATATCGTACTTTAAATAACAATCGAGCCCATTCAGCGATCGCACGAATGAACTCGATTTATGTACCTCTTAACATTCTTCTTTCATGTTCAGTGATTCTGCCGAGCGAATCGTAATTTGTTTTGCAGCATCATCGATGGATATGACACAATCCCATGTCGGCTTTAACTGAAGGACATCATTTCGATCCAACCACAAGACCGCAGTCAGTTCGATGAAGTCCCCCATCACTACCATTTTTCTCGCCTTCTCATCAATGACGGCATATAGTTCATCATCCAAGCTGATTTTCCAGTCAAAGAATTCATTCTCATTCATCCTTTATCTCTCCCAATCCTTCATACACTCTCAAGATCATTCCGCTGTAGTAAACGTAATCTTCCATTTCTTCCGCGCAATCAATACAACGATTAGCGAAATCAACAGAGATATTTTAAGCGTTGTATCATCGATAAGATGTACTCCGTAATGAAGCGAAAAAAGTACCGTTAGTAGAGCAACGACGCTTCCTAAAAAGATCATGTTTTTCATTCTATCACCTCGTTTCTTCAATGGATTTAACGTGTTGTCAATCCTTTGAAATATACCGTCCTTCTTGTTTGTTCGTAATCTGTACGCCGTCTTTATATCCCGTGACGTCAATATGACTCGATCCCGATTGATAAATCTCATATTCATTATTCGGTTCATCTTCGAACACGATGCGTGCGAAGAATTCACCTGTGCTCGTATCATAGCGAATTTCTTTGTTCTTCACGTGTGTCATATAATCATGTCGCTTCAGATAGTGATTGATTGATTGATTGATTGAGTGACCTCTTGTTTTTCATCATAGTACAATGACTTATAGGCTGAAGCACCGATGATGCCGACTCCTAGAATCATCAATAACATAATCGATATAAAGGTTCGTTTCATTTCATCACTCCTGAGAATCGTTTCTGTGTCATTCTTCGTATTAGACATTCTCCTTGTTTTTAAAATGTCGATATGTATAAACTAATACAAGAACACAAAAAAAGGAAGTCACTCATGATAAAAATCCATAAAATACTTTTTATTGTCATTTATGTTGATTGTTATCATCTTGAATCTTTTGAATGGTCGAGTAATTGAAAATGAACGGTTAACCTTAGCCGTGAACATCGCTATCGTGCTGATGGCGTTATTCTTTATCCGCTTGAGGTTCTCTAAACGAAAACGTAAATAAAATGCTAAGTAGTATGTAAAGGTGGTCAAATCGTGGGACAATTCATGATTTTCGGTGCACTGATGAATCTTCTGATCATTGGCGCAATCGTCTATGTCGTATGGAAGTTAGCTAAGAAACTCTTTAAAAAATAAGTGATGAATGTACTTTTTTCGTTTACTTCATATGAATTAATGTTTACATAAAGAAAGAGGCTGGGACATAACT
>NZ_DJTL01000012.1:0-66498 GCF_002439205.1 Exiguobacterium sp. UBA6309
CGTTCAGTTTTCAAAGTTCGTCTGTCGCCTTAGCGACTTTAATAGATTAACAGGTTGTTTTGTTTATGTCAACCATGCTTTTTAATAAACTTTTCAGCCCCAACGAACCGTTTATAAAAGGCGTCTCGCTGGAACATTTATTAATATAACAACAAAATTCGACAAACACAAGCATTATTTTAAAAAAACTTTGTAAAGAGTTTAAATCCTCTTCGCAAAGTCTTTACCTTCTTAACATAGCGCCTACTGTAAACGCGATATTCGCTGGGCGTTCTGCTAGCCGTCTCATCAAATACGTATACCAGTCCAAACCATGTGGAACGTAGATGACGACACGATAACCTTGTCGAACTAACTCTTGTTGTCGTTTTGGTCGCATGCCTTGAAGCATTTGAAATTCAAACCGTGATGGATCAATTTGTTCCATTTGAGTAAAGTCAATGATTTGCTGAATAACTTGTTCATCATGTGTCGCGATTTGCGTGTAGTTGCCTTCTAACAAATTAATCTTCACTAATTGAAGGTACGTCTCATCGACGGTCTTTTTAGGTTGAATATAGATTTCATCGTCTCCATCGTATGCGCCTTTGACGACACGTACTGTTGCCTGAAGACGTTCTAGATCAAAACGACTGCGGTATACATTTGCCTGTAATGCAATTCCGACGTTTGGATAATGTTCATGTACGCGTTCGAATACTCGAACGATCGACTCGACCATCATCGCTTCTTCCATATTGACTGTCACACGCATGTTTTGTTGATCTGCAACTTCCGCAATACGTCTCAACTGTTGATAGGCGATATCTGGATCAATCCTTAATCCGATCGATGTCAGCTTTAAAGATACTTGTGCATCTAGATCATCTGCTTTGATTTGTCCGATGACTTTGATGCATTCGTTCGCAATCTCTTCCGCGTCCTGTTCAGTCTCGATGAATTCGCCTAAACAATCTACTGTCGCCGCTCGTCCATCTTGATTGAACTGTTTGACTGTGTCGAGTGTCTCTTCCGCGCCCTGCCCTCCGACGAACAATGTTCCACCAAGTGGTAACCCGACTTTTCTGGCTAATTGAATCAGTAACTTATTTTCAGCCAAGTACTCGAATACAGGTCCAGTAATCTGCTGTAACATCTGAATCACCCTCTCCCTTCTCCCTTACCCTCTCCCTAACAAAAAAACGTCTTTCTTCTATATAGAAGAAAGACGCAGTTTGAATTAGTGCAACCAGATGAAGTAACCGAGGAATCCAAGTGATAATACGTACATGATTGGGTGTACGTCCTTTGCTCGTCCTTTTGCGATCATCGTGACCGGGTAGAAGAGGAAACCGAATGCAATCCCTGTTGCGATTGAATACGTTAATGGCATCATGATGACGGTCAAGAAAGCCGGAACAGCGTACTCGAATTTTTTCCAATCAATCTGAAGCAGTGAAGCTGCCATCAATACACCGACGATGATCAATGCAGGCGCTGTGACCGGTGCTGTAATGATTGCAAGTAATGGTGAGAAGAATAAAGCGAGACCGAAGAACAATGCTGTGACGATTGCGGTCATCCCTGAACGACCACCTGCTGCGACCCCTGCACTGGATTCAACGTAAGAAACCGTTGTTGATGTTCCAAGAATCGAACCTGCTACTGTCGCTGTTGAGTCAGCAATTAATGCGCGACCCGCACGCGGTACTTTATTTTCTTTAATCAGACCCGCTTGGTTTGCTACTGCAACCAACGTACCTGCTGTATCGAAAAAATCAACGAAGAAGAAAGTCAGGATGACAATCATCATTTGAACCGTGAAGATTTCATCGAAGTGAAGGAATGCCTGTCCGAATGTCGGTGCGATACTCGGTGGTGCTGAAACGATTTCACCAAGACTTGTTGGGACTGGAATCAAACCGAAGATCATTCCAGCAATCGCCGTCACGATCATTCCAAAGAAGATCGCGCCTTTGACACCGCGTGTCATCAAGATCGCCGATATGACAAGACCAAATACCGCGAGAAGTGTTGTTCCTTTACTTAAATCACCGAGTGAAACGAGTGTCGCTTCATTCGCAACGACGAGACCACCTGTTTTTAAACCGATGAATGCGATGAACAATCCGATACCTGCTGCAACAGCCATTTTCAACGGTTCTGGAATTGCGTTGATGATGACCTCACGAATACCTGAAGCCGTTAATACCATGAAGACGAGACCTGAGACGAGAACACCTGAAAGTGCAGTTTGCCATGGAATACCCATTCCAATGACGACGCTGTAGGCGAAGAAAGCATTTAGTCCCATTCCTGGCGCGAGCGCAATTGGATAGTTCGCTAGTAATCCCATCGTGACGGAACCGATGATCGCAACGAGTGCGGTTGCACCGAAGACCGCTCCGGCATCCATGCCTGCTTCTGCTAATGTATTTGGGTTGACGAATAGGATGTACGCCATGGCGAAGAATGTCGTCATGCCGGCGATGAACTCTGTACGCATGTTCGTACCAAGCCCGTTGAAATCAAAGAAACGCGCAATCGCATTTTCTTTTGCTTTCGGTTGGTGTGGCTGTTTCAATTGTGTGCTCATGATTGCCTTCCTTCCAAATAAGCCGTCTCCTTGAAAACAAAAAACGACCCTTACCTAAGCGGTAAAAGCCGTTTCAATAAGCGCACGATGCTGCGTGTGCGCCGTAGTAGGAACCTTTACGGTGTTCCTGTAGAGACTTCCGGGCCCTATCCCCAGAATTATACGGCATTATTTATGTTTTTTTAGTGGTATGAAAAATAAGAACAGACACATCGTAGCATGGTCAAATTCATGGGTCAACCATAAAAACGAAATTTAACCACTTAATTTATCCGAACGTTCGGTTTTGTAAGCGCTCTTCTGTTCGGAATCTACCATGATCCATTTCGATAGTTGTAGTGTCATTGGGAATTTTCCGAGTAAAACTAATATTAGAATGGTTGCCATCCCGATCCATACCAGATGCCAACTCCCTACATTGTCATAAAACGATGCAGCTATCATCGCTTTGACGATAAAACCGTGCCCGACATAAATCGGTAATGTATGAGCACCCAGTGTTGTTCCAATTCCATGTCGTCGTGGTATCCAAGCAAAAAAAGCGCAGACTAAGAGTAGTTGCAGACCATACAAAGAAAGTCGAACCCCTGCTCCTTCTAAACCGAGTCCCATAGGAGCATAACCGGTTGTACCACTCAACAATTGAAAGTTCAAAATCTCTGGATAACGTAACAGTAAAACGATTGCGACTCCACCCATCCCTAATCCAAAAACCTTTGCGCCACCCGACGTCGGAAAGGTTAACTTGTGTCGTCGGAATGTATAGCCCAGTAAAAAGAACGGGAAAAACACGATAATCCGTGAAGCGCTGAGTGTCCAACCAATCGTTTCAGAAAAGCCGAGATAAACACTGATCACGATGCTTCCCGCGACAAAGTACCATAATGACACTTGTAGAAAGTGATTGATACAGACGATTCCCCACAACACCAACGTCCATATAAATACGGCAAACAGATACCAATAGATATAAGCTGGTTGCAGCGTCCAAAACGCATATTGTGTGAGTCCCATCCACTTTGTCGCCGCGACGAATACCGTTTGTACAAGCAGAAACAGTACAAGATAGTCTAGTGTGAGTCGAAGAAGACGAGATGCCGTCATGTGTCCTTTCGTAAAGTAACCGGAGATGAAAATAAAAGCTGGCATATGAAACAGATATATGAAATGAAACAGGTTCGTCATACCGACATCTTTTGAAATCATCGGTTCAATCAAATGACCGAATACGACGAGCGTAATCAATCCGAATTTTGCATTATCCCAATATGCATCGCGTTTGTTCATAACGAATGTCCTTACCTATCCTCTGTAGTAATAAGTTCCATCTCATAGTGTAGCAGGAGATAACAAAATAGCACCACGTTCTTTTACAGAAACGTGGTGCTGATTCATTATTATTCCCACTCAATCGTTGAAGGTGGTTTCGACGTCACATCGTACAGGACGCGGTTAACGTTTTGAACTTCGTTGACGATCCGGACCGAAATCTTCTCAAGCACGTCCCATGGGATCCGTGCCCAGTCAGATGTCATTCCGTCAATTGACGTGACGGCGCGGATTCCGACCGCATAGTCGTATGTCCGCTCATCGCCCATGACACCAACCGAACGGATTGGAGGAAGGACTGTGAAGTATTGCCAGATTTCGCGCTCGAGTCCTGCTTTTTTGATTTCATCGCGAAGAATGAAATCAGATTCGCGGACGATTTCGAGTTTCTCATCTGTGATTTCACCGAGGACACGAATTCCGAGACCTGGTCCTGGGAACGGCTGACGCCATACGATTTCATCGGAAAGACCGAGTTCTTTCCCAAGTTCACGAACTTCATCCTTGAACAACGTGTTGATCGGTTCGATCAATTCAAACTGCATGTTTTCCGGCAGTCCACCGACGTTGTGGTGTGATTTGATTGTTTGTGCCGTATCCGTACCACTCTCGATGATATCCGTATAGAGTGTACCTTGGGCAAGGAAGTCCATATCCGTCAGTTTCGCTGCTTCTTCATCAAAGACGTAGACGAACTCGTTGCCGATGATTTTACGTTTCTGCTCCGGATCCGAGATACCGCGGAGTTTGTTGAGGAAACGGTCCTGGGCATCAATCTTGATGACGTTCATGTGGAAATGATCCGCGAATGTCTTCATGACGCTTTCCGCTTCACCCTTACGCAGTAAACCGTGATCGACGAACATACATGTCAATTGATCACCGATTGCTTTGTGAATCAAGGCTGCGACGACAGACGAGTCGACACCACCTGAAAGGGCACAGAGGACTTTTTTGTCGCCGACTTGTTCTTGAATCTTCGCTACTTCGATTTCGATGAAGTTCTCCATTGACCAATCGCCTGCACATTTACAGACTTCAAAGAGGAAGTTCTTGAGCAATTCTTTTCCGAAGACCGTATGGTTTACTTCCGGGTGATACTGCACACCATACATTTTCAACTCTTCGTTCTTGATCGAAGCGATCGGACATGACACGTTCGTTCCATCGACGACGAATCCGTTTGGCACAGATGTGACGAGGTCGCTGTGGCTCATCCAGACCGTTTGTTCAAGCGGTAGGTTCGCATACATCGGTGACGGGTCTTGTAACGTCAATGTGGCTTTTCCATATTCACGATGTCCCGCACGTTCTACTGTTCCGCCGAAATGTTGTGACATGAGCTGCATGCCGTAACAGATCCCGAAGATTGGAATACCGAGGTCGAAGATTTCCGGGTCACACCGGTACGCATCCTCTGCGTAGACGCTACGTGGACCACCTGAGAAGATGATACCAGCAGGTGCGATTTCCTTTACTTCTGCTGCAGTGATTTTATGCGAATGCAATTCACTGTAGACACCAAGGTCCCGAATACGACGTGTGATCAATTGATTGTACTGTCCTCCAAAATCGAGGACGAGAATCATTTCCTGGTCCAAATGTGCTTCCAAATCTGTTCCCGCCTTTCTGATTTCATGCGTACCCTATGAAAAAAGCCCGCTCTTCGCCCATGGATAAAATGGAAAAAGAGCAGGCCGCTTCACAAAAAAATGTATACGAAGGATCTGCTCCTTCATAGT
Source organism: Exiguobacterium sp. UBA6309 (assembly GCF_002439205.1). NCBI lineage: Bacteria > Bacillati > Bacillota > Bacilli > Caryophanales > Exiguobacterium > Exiguobacterium sp. UBA6309. The sequence continues at coordinate 5,647 of NZ_DJTL01000012.1, forward strand.
CAGGTCGTTTAAGGTGACCCGGTAGAGACTCTCGCGCCATATTCGCGAGTATATACAAAGGAGATTGCATGTGTGTGATTTACGTTGTTCCCATTGTACCTGTATCGTTTCGTAAATATCAACCCTCTACATGACGAATGATATTTTCGAAATATTCACGTTTTTTCTCAGCCGACAATGATTCTCCACCATAAACCATCCGCTCGTAAGCATCCGTCAACGGTCGCATCGCGTACGTCTCGTAGTACCCATCGACTTCGTACGCCAGTTCCGCAAGCGTCCGACCATCTTGATAATGGAATCCTTTTTTATCAAGACGTCGCAAGAGATACCGGTACATCCGTCGGAATCCTTCCGGTCGTTCAATCTGTCTCCGGAAGAAGAGAATCGCGAGTGTCCGAATGATTGGTTTTCGGAACAGGTAGAGGAACAAGAGAGCGAGTGCCGTCAGGAAGATTGGCCAAAATGGAATTGACTTCTGCTCCGTCTGTCCAGTGCTCGTCGTCTGTTCTTCATCAAGAAGATTTTCCTGTGGACGGTTCGGCGTTGTTGTCTCTGTATTGTTTTCTGTCTCACGTTGCGGATTCGTTTGTTCCGTCTCGTTGTTCGTTTCCCGATCGATCGTGTATTGTCCTACTCCATCGAAACTGACTGTCGGTTCAAGCGGTACCCAGCCTGGTCCTTCAATGTAAACTTCGACCCACGAATGGGCATTTTTATTGCGTACTGTATAACTCGTTACGGCAGCTCCGATGACGTCGGATTCGCCCCCCGTGAATCCTTTCACCCAGCGTGCGGGTAACCCAGCTGCCCGAAGTAACACAGTGGCTGACGTCGAGAAGTTATCACAGTATCCGAGTTTCGTCTCGAACAGAAACTGATCGACGTAATCCTGATTTTCTTTCGGTACAGCAACATCTTCTGTATTGTATTCAAAGTTTTCTTCTTCGAAATAATTTTCAATCGCCCGTGCTTTGTCCCATGGTGTTTTTTTGTTTTCAACGATTTGATTCGCTAAATCACGGACACGTTGCGGTAAACCTTCCGGCAGTTGTAGATACCGCTCCGTTTCATTCTCAGATAAATTGACGGGTTCATCTGTCTGGAGCTGTTCTTCCGTAAAGAGCGGGTACGAATAGTCGATTTGATAGTTTCGTTGACGATCCGCCTCGTCGAGATACGAAATTTTTTGATTCTCGAGGTCAACCAACACATTTTGTCGTTGCTGATTCACTTCGACCCTTACATTGTCACCGTTATATGGCACGAATGGTAATTCACGCGCCATTTCAAATGTTGCTGTCTCTTCGCGGGTCTTGACCTCTGTACCGAAGGTCGAGAAAAAACCACGTCCATCGATTTCAGGGTTTGACTCCGACAAGATCCAACCTTTTCCAGTATAAATATCTTTTGTTTCAACGCGCCAATAGCGGTTTCCTTCACTTTCGACTTGGAAGACTTCTCGGTCGTCCATCTGGAATGGTCCTCCAAGTTGTTCATCGTTGTTACCGTATCCGACCTTTTGAATCGCATTTGTCGGCTCTCCTTCCCCTTCAAGACCCGACGTCAAATCGTACCAACTGTCTTGCCATGTCGCATTGATGACAGGACTTTGGACAGCAACGACGATGACAGCTCCCATGATGAATAATGCGCTCAGTGGGCGTACGTAGGAAGCACGCGGTCGTTCATTGACCTCCGTCGCATACAGCAATACCAAAGACAAGATGATCGGATAAAGAATGAACGTCTCTCCCGAGTAATCCGTCCAGGTATCACAATAGGCGATGAACCCGATGACTCCAAAAGCAAGTCCGAAGACGAACCCACGATTCGGGAACGTCCGGCGCGCGAGATAAGCGATCAAGAAACTGATCAAACCAATCGACAGCGCAAAGGCTGGTCGTCCTGGTAATTCACCATTGATGACACTTCGAATATCCGAGCTGATTTCCGTAAAAATTCCCCACGGTGCGGAACCCGGTGTCAAAATCAAGTAGAACGATAATAGTAGCCCCGCGAGACTGCCAAGTAAGAAGTAACGTCGCGCGAGATGCGATAACAGTAAAGGCAGGAACAGCATCGGTAAGAAGGACCAAAGATGCTCGAATGTCGTCAGTTCGAGAAGTGGTGGCATGAAACAAGTCAAAAGGGCTGCTGCGATGGCGTTCCAGATTAATCGTCGTATCATCGCACTCCCCTCCGTTCTGGTGTATAGACATGAACGGTGGCTTCTTGATTAATCTTCGAAATCCATAGTTCATTGTTCGATTCAAGATCCGGTGTGATGAAGAGGACGTTCCCGCTCAATCGAAGCGCCTTAGACGAATACTCCCATGACTCGATGAACGTTCGCGTCCGACTCGGTTGCGCCGTCATCAGGTAATGCGTCAGTTTCGCTCCTTCAAGTGGTAACGACAATGATTGAACGGCATGCCCGACGAGATGGATCCGATAGCTCAGTCGTCGTTTGTTCAACTGATCCGTCGTTTCTGCGAGCATCGAGATGACACGTTCGAAGGCTTCACCTGCCTCCGTTCCCTCATCAAAGACGATCGTCGTCTCCCGTTCTTGCTCTCGTTCGAACGTCTTCGTCATCAACCCTTGGCGTTTCGCTGTCGCTTTCCAGTCAATCTGATTCATCCGATCCCCACTGACGTATTCCCGGACCCCGACGACGGTAAAGGACGACTGGCGAAGATCAAGTGACACCGGTGAGATTCCCCCATCGCCACGGTCTTCCTCATGGGGAAGCTGAACGGCAAGGCGCGCTGGTTCAATCGCAAGATACGTCTCGACCGGAAACATCCGCTTCCGCTTGAATAACCCGAATGGATCCGTGATTTCGACGATACAGCCTGGAATCTGATACACCCCTCGACGAATCGATGGTATCGTGTAATCGATTTGCTCCGTCTTCCGGTAATGGGCTCGGAGTGGACGTCTAATATCGAGTTTTTCTTCACTGAGTTCGTTCGGAATCACCTCCGTCACTTCGACGGCTCCTACGAGAAACGGAAAACGTCGACGAACCCGTAAGGAAACCGGGATATCGGTTCCAGCAACGAGCATCTTATTCGATACTTCGCGTGTCGCAAGTGCCTGTGTGACGGGCCAAACGAGGAAGAGAGTCCAGTAGACGGTCAAACCAGCCATGACGTAAAACAGCAAGGAAGCGACATTTCCGCCATCAACGCGCGCATATGCCCATAAGGCTGCCGTCGTCAAAAGTAATACAGCGTAACGCCAACCAATTTGCCACTTCGTCATAGAGACTCCACGTCTTGTTGGATCGGTACAGCAACCTCTTGTTTGATCTGTTCTAAAATCCGTTCCGACGATTGACCGTGATAACGCGCATCCGCTGTCAAAATCAAGCGGTGTGACAGGACTGGAATCAAGAGATGTTTAACATCATCTGGCAAAACGAAACTGCGTCCTTCCATGTACGCCCACGCTTGCGCGACTTTCATCAAGGCGATCGAAGAACGAGGACTCGCGCCGAGATAGAGTGACCCATTCGTCCGTGTCGCTTGAACGAGATGGACGATATATTTTTTGACGGGCTGTGAGACATGGACGTTCTTGACGTCTTCTTTCATCTGGAGCAATTGCTCGCGACCAATTACAGCTTCGAGTGTTTCGATTGGTTCATCCCGTTCAAAACGCGTGAGCAACTTCATTTCTTGCTGGAAATCAGGATAACCCATTTTGACTTTGACGAGGAAACGGTCGAGTTGTGCTTCTGGTAACGGATACGTGCCTTCATGTTCAATCGGGTTTTGTGTCGCCATGACGAAAAAGGGATTCGGAAGCGTATGAATCTCACCATCGACGGTGACGTTCGCTTCCGCCATTCCCTCGAGTAAGGCAGATTGAGTTTTTGGTGATGTTCGGTTGATCTCATCGGCTAAGACGATGTTTCCCATTAAAGGACCCGGTCTATATTCGAATTGGCTAGTTTTCTGATTATACATCGATACACCCGTCAAATCTGACGGAAGTAGGTCTGGCGTGAACTGAACACGTTTGAAGGTCAACCCGATCGATCGGCTGAACGCACGGACGAGCATCGTCTTCCCGACTCCCGGTACGTCTTCTAATAGAACGTGACCGCCCGCTAGTAATGCTGCCAATGATTGTGTGATGACATCTTCCTTACCGATGATGACTTTCTCTACGTTGTCGATAATCGCTTGAATCTCCTTAGTGTATGTTCGCATTGTCAGGCCCCTTGCTCTCATAGTAGTTGAATTTTCTGACTTTTTATATCATCTCATATTCCGCTACGCTTTTAAAGAAATACGAGCAGTTTCTAGCACATGAAAAAGGGGGAACGCCGTAGCGTTTCCCCCTTATTTGTTTCAGGAACGAACACATGCCGTAATCCGTTCTTGAACCGTGCAGTTGCACGTAAAACACGAATACATCCGTGTCAATGGACAACGTTCGTCAAGTCCGGTGATCCTCTTCTTTCAGAAGCGACATGCGATCGTTCCCTCTACATTGGTAATCATTCATGTGCATCACCATCCTTTCATATATTGAATATTACCGAATATGTTATAAACAAAACGTCGAATTTTAATTATTTTTTCCGATACCGCGCATAGGTCGTCGCGAGTGCGACCGCAAGGACCAGCCCTTTGATGATATTCAACGAATAGTATGGAACAGACAACATGACGAGACCATTTTCAAGAATCCCGACGAGACAAGCCCCAACGAGTGTGCCAAGCGCATTCGGCTTCCCTTGTCCTGCGAACGACGAGCCGATGAATGCGGCTGCGACCGCTGGCATCAGATAACCGGAACCGGCATTGATTTGTGACGATCCGACTTGTGACGCAAGCAAAATCCCACCGACCGCCGCAAGTAACCCAGCAATCAGATACGCGAGTGCCCGGTAGCGGTTGACACGAATTCCTGTCAGTCGTGCGGCTTCCGGATTCCCGCCGATGATATAGAGAAAACGACCGTGTCGCGTATGGCTTAAGAAGACGTGTGTCACAGCGACGACGACGAGCATGATGACGATGATCCAAGGTGCCTGGCTGATTTTCGCGAATGCCTCCGGAATCGTGCCGACTGTTGGTGTACCGTCCAAGCGCGGCATTCCGGCACTGATTGAACCACCACCGGTATACGTCATCGCGACACCTTCGACGATGAACATCGTCGCAAGCGTCGCAAACAAATCCGGAATCTTAAACCAGACGATGAGTAAGATGTTCACCAGAGCAACGCTAAGAGATAAGAGAAGTGCTAAACCAATCGAGACACCGAGCGGTAGACTGTACCAGACGAAGAACGAGACGACGAAAGAACTCGCAAGCGTCGCGGTCGACCCGACCGATAAATCAAATCCATTGACCGTCAAAGAGACCGTCAAGCCGATCGCGATAATCGTCACGATGGAGATACTTCGTAAAATATTAATTAAATTCGTCCCTTGTAGGAATGTTGGAGCCGTCGTCGCAAAAAACAGGACGAGGGCAAGGATCGCGAGGACGATCCCCCAGTCGTTCAAGAATCCGAGGACAGGACGTAAACCCTTCCCTCGGTTCGTTTGTTTTGATACTACCTCATTCATCGTTGCCCTCCTCCTGTCGCATACCACAACAAGGTTTCTTCTGATGTATCCGCCGTCTTCGTTTCATGGACGATCCGTCCATCGAACATGACGTAGATTCGGTCCGTGACGGTCAAAAGTTCATCCCATTCACTCGTCGCGTAAAGGATCCCTTTTTGTTGTTGCGCGAGTCCGTCAATCAGACGATAGATATCTTGTTTGGCTCCGACGTCGACACCTTTCGTCGGTTCGTCCAAGACGAGTACAGAAACATCGGTCAGTAACCATTTTCCGATGGCGACTTTTTGTTGATTCCCACCGGATAGTTGACCTACTTCCTGTTTCACGTCTGCCACTTTGATGCCCAGCTCCTTGACCCATTGCGATGCCTGTTCGACTTCTTTACGACGATCCATCAGCCCCCAGCGGTTGACGAAATCATGAGCTGCCGCTGCTGTCAGGTTTTCTGCGACAGAATCGGCAACAAGAATTCCTTCTTTTCGCCGTTCTTCCGGAACGAGACCGATTCCCGCTTGAATCGCAGCTTGTGGATTGCGAAGGCGATGGGCTTTTCCACCTATCCGAACCTCCCCTTCCTGAAACGGGCGATCACCGAACAATGCTTTGCATAATTCCGTTTTACCAGCACCGACAAGACCCGCGATACCAACGACTTCACCTGCTTGAACCGTCAAGGAGATATCGTGGACGTCCGCATTCGTAGCACTCTCGACGGTCAATACGTTCGTTCCATTTACCCGTGACGTTTTCGCAACAGACGTAAGCTGACGCCCGAGCATCTGCTCAACGACAGCTTCCTTCGTGATGTCTGTCAAAAGACATCGTGAGATGAGTTGACCGTCGCGCATGACTGAGATGGAGTCGCAAATCTCATATAGTTCCTGTAAACGATGCGAGATGAAGATGATCCCAAGCCCTCGTTCGGCTAAACGACGCACGACTGAAAAGAGATGGCTTGTTTCCGCCTGACTGAGAGGTGCCGTTGGTTCATCTAAAATCAAAAAACGGCGTTCTTGGACGAGGGCGCGAGCAATCAGTACGAGTTGCTTTTCAGCAAGCCGCAACTCCTCGACACGTGTCTTGACGGAAATATCCGCCTGTAATGTCGCTAACGCTTCCTTGGCACGCTGTATGTAACGGCGTTGGGATACGAAGCCAGTCATCGTTCCGTCCGTCAACAGATCGAGACAGATATTCTCAGCGACCGTCAAATACGGGACAAGTGCCACATCGACCTCTTGTTGGACGAGGTCGATTCCAATCTGTTTCGCATCACGCGGTGACGTGATGGACAACTCCTTCCCGTCGAGACGGATCGTTCCTTCGTCCGCCGTTTCCGCTCCGGATAAGACTTTCATCAACGTCGACTTACCGGCACCATTCGCACCGACAAGCGCGTGGATTTCACCGGATTTCACTTCAAACGAGACTTGTTTTAAGGCTTGCACTCCTGGAAACGCCAGTGAAATCCCAGTCATCTTCAAGTGATGATTGGTAGACGTCATTGTTTTTTATGGACGTCACGCAACCGGTCCATCCACGGTTCATTGAATTTGTCCGATGTACTCCATCCTTTGATGATCGTATCGAGATTGTACATCGTCGTATCCTGCTTCAACGCCTTCTGCTCCACAAGTTTCGCATCGAGATCAAAGCTATCCGGCGTCTTCTCGCCAGCGATTTTCTTAGCCAGTAATCGCATGTCCGTTTGTCCAATCAAGAATGGATCCACCGCACTCGTCGAGACCCAGTTACTGCCTTTTTCACGCATCAGGTTGATATCCTGATTCGAGACATCGATCGAGATTAGCGGGATTTCTTGACGTTTATTATCCTTGAGCGATTTGTAAGCCCCTTTTGCGACTTCGTCCCACGCTCCCCAAACCGCATCAATGCTTCCTTTCGGATATTTCGCGAGAATCGCATTCATCTTCGTTGCGATATCCCCTTGGACATCTTGGAAGTTTGTCGGTCCAACCGTCTCAAGCGTTTTGATCTTACCGTCTGCTTCGTACGTCTTATAGATTTCCTGACGACGATCGAGCGGGGCAAAACCTGGTCCGAACCAAAGTTTGATGACACGGACCGGCTTTTTGTCCGTCACCTTCGTCACTTCATCAAGCGATAGCTTCGCGAGTTGATGATCGTTTTGGAATGTTTCCGTCACACCTTTTAACGCCGTTCCTTTTTTCTTCGTGACCGTATCGAACGTCACGACCTTCAGCCCTTTGTCGACCGCTGGTTTAATCATGTCATAGGCGTAGTCTTCCTTACCATGCGAGATGATGAGCCCATCATAATCTTGCTGAATCGCTTGCGCGACCAGCTCCTTGAACTTGACGTCGTTACCTTCCGAAATGAACGTGCTGACTTTAAAGCCAAGCGCTTCGCCTTCACTTCGTGCGCCATCAAGGAATTGTTTCGTATGGTCGTCCGATGCTAGGTTGCGGATGACGGCGATCTTGACGTCCGATTGAACCCCTTTTGGTACATCCTTGACGACCTTCGTCGTCGTGGCTTCTCCATTCGCACAAGCCGCTAGTAACAGTGCCGGTGCTAGGACGGCGTAAGCTAGTTTTTTCATGACATATCTCCTTATCCGAGGGGTTGAAGCCCTGTTAATTGTTCAATCGTTTCTTCATTCGGTTGCGTGATGACACCAAGTTCGGTAATGATGCCCGTGATCAATGTGTGTGGTGTGACATCAAACGCCGGGTTGAAGACAGCGACGCCTCCCGGTGCTGTCGCGACACCTTGGACAGTCGTCACTTCCTGCGGATCACGTTCTTCGATTTCGATCGCGTCTCCGGAAACGAGCGAGAAGTCGAACGTCGAGAGCGGTGCTGCGACGTAAAACGGAATACCAAAAGCTTGCGCGAGCAGTGCCAATTGGAACGTCCCGATCTTATTCGCCGTATCTCCGTTTCGTGTAATGCGGTCGGCACCGACGATGATCGCATCGATCTGTTTTTCTTTCAGCGTATGGGCGACCATGTTGTCCGTAATTAACGTGACATCGATGCCGGCACGTTGCAGCTCCCATGTCGTCAATCGTGCTCCCTGCAGTAACGGTCGCGTCTCACTCGCAAAAACGGATAATTCGATGCCGCGTTCTTTTGCGATGTAGAACGGCGCAAGTGCCGTTCCATAAGCAGCGGTCGCAATCGATCCAGCATTACAAATCGTTAGGATCCGGTCGCCTGACTGGAACAATTCCAGTGCATGAATCCCGATTTGACGTGACGTCTGCGCATCCTGGTCGTATAAGGCGACCGTCCGTTTTTCCAACCGTTCGCGAATCACTTCTACCGACGTCCCGTCTTGAATGATTGGATTCAATTGATCGAGGACATTTCGCAAGTTGACGGCCGTCGGTCGTGTCGCGAGTAACGTCGCCGATGTCTCAAGCAAGGCTTGCTTGTAGACCGGTAGCTCTGCTTCAAAGCGGTACGCTTCTTGAACGAGCACGAATCCACCGAATAAGCTGATCGCAGGTGCGCCCCGGACACGTAGTTGTTTAATCGCCTCAACCGCTTGCGCGAGATCAGCAATGACTTCATAGTGCTCTTCTTGCGGTAGACGTGTCTGATCGAGAATCGTCAAGACACGATCTTCGTAACGGATACTTTGAACGAATGTAGTCATCGGCTCAGTTCCTCCGTTACGTCAAAGTTTCGTAAATCATCGAATGTCCGGCATTCTGTACGGCGTTTGATTAACGCCGCTCCTAGACGAAGAGCGTGACGTTTCCGCTCTAAGCGTTCCGTCGTTGAATCGATTGATTCTAAATCAGCGACCGGTGCAAGGCCGATCGTCCGCCGAATCAATTCGCAACCGGCAAAGCCAAGGGCATCCTGCAAGATCGTGCTCAGTACATCGTCGACGAGCCCCGATGCCCGGAATGGTTCGACGGCTTCCCGTTCCCATAATGCACGGAACGTTGAAGCAAACGTCAGCCAGAACGTATCGATATCCTTGATTCGGGCGCCACGTCGTGTAGGGTAATCCGGATATGCCGCGAAGAATAGATGCGCAATGAACTGCCCGACATCGAATCCGAATGGACCATAAAAGGCGAATTCAGGGTCGATGACTTTCGTTTCCGTCGCCGAGGCGAAGATGCTTCCTGTATGTAGATCGCCGTGCAGCAATGCATCTCCTTTCGTGATGAAGAGCGCTTCGAGTTTTGCGACTTCGCGTTTCAACTCATCGTCTGCCCATAGACGTGCCACCTCTTCTTCGAGTCCGGCTTCAATCTCGTTCGTCTCCGCGTCATGAAACGGATCCGTGAAGATTAATTTTTCCGTGATGTCGCACAAGTCTGGATTGTAGTACGTTCGGGCGACACGTTTCTTTTCAACCGGACCAAGCGCAAAGTCCGATGTATGGAATAACGTCCGAGCGAGATAAGAACCGATATGTTCCGCAAGCAACGGATACTGTTCACCTGCGAGTAAACCACTTCGAACGATCGTCAGATGTGAAAGATCTTCCATGACCGTATATGCCTCTTCATGACTAGCATGAAAAACACGTGGCACGAACGGTACGGCATGCCGTGCGAATTCACGGAGTGCGGATTGCTCGATCCACGCTCGTTCGAGCGATAACGGCCAGCTCTCCCCGACGACCTTCGCATATGGTAATGCTTGTTTTAAAATCAAGCGATGTTCGCCTTCTCGAATCCGAAAGACGAGGTTGAGGTTCCCGTCGCCAATCTCTTCTGCTTCGACGGCTCCATCGCCGATCAGTCCTAATGTCCGAACACAATCAATCGCGTCCTGTTCTGTGAATGCTTTATATGTCATCTCAGTTTCCCCCTATGTGATACACGAAAAAGCGCCTCTTTTCGTCATCGAAAAGAGGCGCAGAAAAGTCACTGCGTCCTCTTATCTCTCAGACGAAACGTCTGTTGGATGTAGCACCGTGCCCAGTGGTCGGTTGCTGCGGCGTCATCGGGCCAATTCCCTCTGCCAACTCGCGATAAGAGTCGTATGTAGTTGTCGTGTGTGATATTGATTTGAATCTTACGCAATCGACTTCCTCGCTGTCAAATCGAAATCAAGCAGAAACGGATATCATTTTTAAGTCATCTATAGAAAGAGTATTTTCAAAAAAATAAATTTTCTAAAAATAGTTTGACAAGTGGCGATTCTCATGTAAAAATTGCAATTAGATTTCACAATTTCATCCAATTCTTATCAAGAGCAGACGGAGGGACAAGCCCTACGATGTCGCAGCAACCGACCTTTTGGCACGGTGCTAATTCTTGCAGCTACTAAGCTGACAGATAAGAGTCCACGTTCGAATCATTCATGGTCTCTTGTCGCTGACGAGAGACCATTTTTTTGTTGAAGGAGGAAAGACATGGCTTATATCACTGCTACTTATCAATTGACTGCCCGTGATCGACTCGAGCAGCGCGCTGAACAACTCGCGCTTGGTCTGACAGTCGGTTCTTGGACGGAACTGAATCATCTCGAACAACAACAACTTGCCTCGTTCAAAGGGGAAGTCGTACATACCGAAGAGCGCGATGGCAAAGGATATATCACGATTCGTTACCCGGAACATAACGTATCGCGCGACTTTTCTGCGATTCTGACGACCGTCTTCGGGAAACTCTCACTCGACGGTGAAATCAAATTAACGGAATTGCTACTACCCGATACATTTACGTCGGACTTTCCAGGTGCAAAGTTCGGGATCGAAGGGGTCCGTTCCTTGATCGGTGTCGAAGATCGCCCACTATTAATGAGCATCTTCAAAGGAGTCATCGGACGCGATTTATCGTTCCTTCGTGATCAACTCGAAGGACAACTCGCTGGTGGGATCGATCTCGTCAAAGACGATGAGATCCTATACGACAATCCATTGACACCAACGATTGACCGGGCACGGATCGGACGTGAGGTCATCGATGCTCACTTCCAACGGACCGGTAAACGTGCGTTATATGCGATCACACTCAGCGGTCCTGTCTTTACGCTCAAGGATCAAGCCAAGCGATTGATTGATGCTGGAGCGACTGCTTTCTTGCTGAATACCTTCACATACGGACTCGACGTCTTACGCGAACTGGCAAGTGATCCGGAAATCAACGTTCCGATTTTCAATCATCCGGCATATAGCGGTGCGTTGATCGCTAGCCCGAATCACGGAGTCGCAGCTCCTGTCTTACTCGGCACATTACCGCGCGCTGCTGGAGCAGACTTGACGCTATTCCCGTCTCCTTACGGCAATGTCGCTTTGCCAAAGGATGTCGCCCGTGGTATCGCGGTCGAAGCGACCCGTCTCGGTCAGACGAAATCAATCTTCCCGGTTCCTTCAGCCGGTATTCATCCTGGACTCGTCGCTCAACTCGTACGAGACTTCGGGATCGATTCCGTCATCAACGCCGGCGGCGGCGTACATGGTCATCCGCAAGGTGCTGCGGCTGGTGTCATTGCTTTCCGTCAGGCACTCGATGCGGCACTCGCAAATGAATCCCTATCGACGGCAGCATCGCGTCATGAAGAATTACGAATTGCCCTCGACGCTTGGGGGATCAAGTCATGACCGTACGGATTCTTTGTGACTTCGACGGGACGGTGACGACACAGGATAACATCATCGCACTCATGCAGGCATTTGCGCCAGCGAGTGACTTCGAACCGTTAAAACGCGGTGTACTCGACCGGACGTTATCGATTCAGAGTGGTGTCGGGCAAATGTTCGCACTTCTGCCGTCTGACGGAAAAACAGCCTATCTTGACTTTTTGTTGGAGCGTGCAGTCATTCGCGACGGATTTTCGGAGTTACTGCAGTACAGTCGTCGTCAAGGCATCGATTTTTCGATCGTCAGCGGTGGAATGGACTTTTTCGTCGAACCAATCTTAGCGCCATTCCTCGACCAAGAACAGATTTACTGTAGCGTCGCTGATTTTAGTGGTCCATTCGTCCATATCGATTGGCCAAACGCCTGCGATACCCATTGCACGAACGGGTGCGGCTGTTGTAAAACGTCCGTTGCCCGGACACTACGTAAAGACGGTGACGTCATCATCGTCATCGGCGACTCGGTGACGGACTTCGAACTCGCAAAACAAGCGGATCGTGTCTATGCCCGTGATTATCTGATCACGTTGTGTGAAGAGAACGATATCGCCTATACACCGTTTGAGACGTTCCACGATATCGTTCATGATTTAACACGAGCGGAGGTGACAACATGACATTCATGCGACGGTATGAAGAGCTACGCGCCATCAAACAAGAGCTTGCGGCGCGCGATTGGTTCCCTGGTACGAGTGGCAATCTCGCCATCCGGACATCCGGTGTCCCGGTTGAATTCCTTGTGACGGCAAGCGGAAAAGATAAACGGCAGACGACTCCTGACGACTTCGTTCATGTCGATGCGACCGGTCAATTGATCGGTGAGCAATCCGGGCGTCCTTCTGCTGAGACATTGCTCCATGTCGAAGTGTTCAACCGAACGAACGCCGGATGTTCCCTGCATGTCCATACGATTGCGAACAATGTGATTTCGGAGTTATATGGCGATCAAGGAAGTATCACCTTCTCCGGTCAAGAAATCATCAAGGCACTCGGTCACTGGGAAGAAGATGCGACGGTCACGGTGCCGATCATTCCGAATCACGCGGACATCCCGACACTCGCTGCTGCTTTTGCGCCATATGTCACAGCGGACAGCGGTGCCGTCCTGATTCGCAATCACGGAATCACGGTCTGGGCACCGACCGCCTTTGAAGCAAAGAAACACCTCGAAGCCTTCGAGTTTTTATTCAACTATACGTTGACGTTGCAATCATGCCGTCAATCTATCTATTAAAAGGAGGAATCATCTCATGGCAACAGTCTTATTCCAAGAAACAAACACACGGTATACGGATCAAACGGAAGTCGCTGACTTCCTCGCATCGCGCGGCGTTCTTTACGAACAATGGGACGTCTCAAAACTACCAGCACCTCTCGTCGAGAACTTCACACTGACGGATGCCGACAAACAAACGATTCTCGATACGTTCGCTCCAGAAATCAAAGACGTATCAGAACGTCGTGGATATCAGACAGCTGATATCATTTCACTTTCGGATACGACACCGAACCTTGACGAGTTGCTCGTCAACTTCCAGAAAGAACATCATCACACGGATGATGAAGTCCGTTTCATCGTCAGCGGTCACGGCGTCTTCGCGATCAAAGACGAAGAAGTCGGCTACTATAACATCGAACTCAATCCTGGTGATTTGATTTCTGTTCCTGTCAATACACGCCACTACTTTACGCTCCAAGAGGATCGGAAAGTCGTCGCTGTTCGAATTTTCGTCACGACGGATGGTTGGGTTCCAATTTACGAGAACGAGACATCCACGGTCTCTTAAGAACGACAAAAGCGTTGATTTCTTCTATATAAGGAGAATCGGCGCTTTTTCTTATCTCACAAACATATCACTACATCGACACGTAACAGATATAATGAGGGAAAAGCGATTGGGGAGTGAGCAACATGCATATTCGTCCTGTAACGGAACATGACTTACCCGCTGTTCTATCCATTTATAATGAAGGCATCGAAGACCGAATCGCAACGCTTGAGACGGATCGAAAAGATTTATCGTTCATGACCCAGTGGTATGCAGAGCGTACGCATCGCTACGCTGGATATGTCGCAGAAGATGAGACAGGTGTCCTCGGCTTCATTTCTCTTGATCCGTATAACCCGCGTCCTGTCTATGCGACAGTTGGTGAGATTTCCGTCTACATTACTCGAACACATCGCGGACAAGGGATCGGGACACAGTTGTTAGAAACTGCCGAACAACATGCGCGCGATCATCAGATGCATAAGCTGATTCTCTTTACCTTCCCGTTCAATAAAATCGGACAAAAGCTCTATATCCGTTCCGGATTCCGGATTGTTGGGACATTTAAGGAACAAGGTCGCTTGAACGGCGAATATGTCGACGTCATGGCGATGGAGAAACGCTTACGATAGGATTCATTGAATGCCAGACAGGGAATAGTCAATCCGAGTCATTGAGAGAGGATGAACCTAATGGATATTCAACAAATTCGTAATGCAACACTCGTTGTCACGTATGCCAATCAAGTCTTACTGATTGATCCGTTCCTTGGCGAAAAAGGCAGCTTACCTCCCTTCGGTCAAACACCGAATGCCGTCGCCAATCCACTCGTCGACTTACCGGTCGATGTCAAGACACTGCTTGATCCTGACGCAATCTTCGTCACGCACCTGCATGCCGATCATTTCGACGATGCTGCAAAACAACTTCTACCCAAGCATTTGCCACTCTATGCGCAGCAAGAAGACGACGCGCAACAAATCCGAGAAGCCGGCTTCACGAACGTTTCTTCCTTCGATTCCGGTGTAACGATCGGTGATATCCAAGTCCATCGAACAGGTGGACAGCATGGTGTCGGTGAAATCGGCGAACGGATGGGACGTGTGTCTGGGCTCGTCCTGACCCATTCGGACGAACCGACACTTTATATCGCAGGTGATACGATCTGGTGTGACGAGGTCGCGCATGCGATCGAACAACATACGCCCGATATCATCGTCGTCAACAGTGGCGCCGCCCAGTTCTTGACGGGAGAGCCGATCACGATGTCACAGCGTGATCTCCTTGCCGTACACGAAGCGGCGGCGGAAGCGACGATCATCGTCTCGCACCTCGAGTCCGTCAATCACTGTCTCCTGCGGCGCGACATGATTGCTGACTTTTTAGCCGCCTTCCACCTTTCTGCCCATTTCCTGATTCCAGAGGATGGCGAAACGATGTCATTTTAAGAACAGTAATCTTCATTGAAAAGAAGTCCTGCTTTTCGAGTAACAATCGAAAGCAGGACTTCTTTTTGTTATGGAATGACAAGACCTAACAAGCGAGCAAAGGCAACTGCTTGCTCTTCCGTAATGACAGCACCTGGTAAAAATCGCGGATCGATCGTAATACCAGAGAGCTCCGTCTGCCGGAGGTCGAGACCTTTTAACGGCGTTTCAATCCATTGACTACCCGTAAGCCGGACCGCTTCGAGTTTCCACTGGGTCGGTTTCACTTCGAAGAACTGTGCTTCTTTCATCGTCGTTTCGCTCCAGTGTTGGTGACGGACCGTACTGCGAATGAACTGTGCGTAATCTGCAAGTCCTTCCTGAATCGTCAAATGGTCTAGCGTACAATCTTCGAACTGAACACCCGTCATCCGGCATCCGACGAAGGACACGCGGTGAAAACGAGTTTCTTGGAAGTGACATCCCGTTAAGTCACATTGCTCAAAACGGATATCTTCGAACGAACCACGGTCAAAGGTGAGATTCGCGAACGAGACATTTTGAAAACACACTTGATAGGCATCGATGCGTTCTGTCAGTTCACTCGGCATCGACTCTTTCTCATAACGCGCCCCTTTCAGATACGGGTCATCGATTTCGACTTGATCGAACGTCTCTGGTTGAAGCGTTTTCGGTAATTCTGGTAAACGGATAACGATCTCTTTCATAAAAATTCCCCCTTTTTCTCTCCCTTAGTGTATCAAACTCCTTTTATATGAGGGAAAATCGTTCAAATTCCCCTTTTTTCAACAGTTTTTATTTTGAGACACTTTGAGACCATGCTATAGTCAAAGAAAATCAAAATAAGAACATACGTTCTTTTATGTAAAGGAGTGATTCAAATGTTTCCTTCCGTCGTTTTACCACAAGATAAACGTATTTTTTGTGTCGACAGTGTGTCCTTCTACGCCAGTTGTGAATGCCAGTATCGCAATCTCCCTCCCTTGACGACACGCCTAGCGGTCGTCTCCGATTTAAAACGAAGCGGATCCGTCATTCTCGCTGCCACCCCTGCCTTAAAAGCACTAGGAATCAAGACAGCCGGTCGACTATATGAAATCGAGCAATTGCCATACGCTGTTCGTCGCACGATTCAACTTGTCGAACCACGCATGCTCGCTTATATGAAGACGTCAATACGTGTCCTTGATGTCCTGCACCAATTCGCCCCACCTGAAGCGATCCGCGTCTATTCGATTGACGAAAGCTTCATTGACATGACCGGAACCGATCGCCTATTTGGTTCCGACCTGCAAGCTGCCCTCAAAATTAAAGAAGCGATCCTGAAACAGACCGGCATCCACGTCCGGATCGGGATTGGTCCAAATAACGTCATCGCGAAACTGACCCTTGATTTAATCGGGAAAAAAGAAGGCATCGCGCGATGTGGATATGCCGACGTCGCACGACGTCTTCATGATTTTCCGATTCGGAAGATGTGGGGGGTCGGACACCGTATGGAACAACATCTGCAGATGATGGGGATTGAAACAATCGGTGATCTTGCAATGCGCCCTGTCGAAGAGTTGCACGAACGATTCGGTGTCATCGGTGCCGAACTATGGCACCACGCTTGGGGTCTTGACGCGTCACCGACACTTCTTGCGCCTCGTCATCTGTTCGAGAAAGCCCCTCAACGGACGATCGGACACGGTGTGACCTTAATGCAGGACTATTATCAGTTCGAACGTATCCGGAATGTGCTCAACGAACTCGTGCAGGATGTTGCCGCACGTTGCCGCTTTTCGAATCAAGTCGGTTGGACCGTTCACATCGGCGTCCGCTATTCTCGAAACGTCGTCCGAAGTGGTTTCTCGCGTCAAGTGCGGTTGCCTTATCCGACATCCGATGAACGAATCATTCTGCGTCACGTCTTACAATTATTCGAACCGAATTGGCTCGACGGAGAACCTGTTCGTTTTTTATCCGTCGCAGTGGGGCATTTGACTGCCGATCAAGGCACCTTACAGTTGTCTTTGTTCGAGGATAATGCGCGGCTCTGGAAACGACGACGGTTATTAAAAGCAATGGATGTCGTCAACCTCCGCTACGGAAAAGGAACGATTCGCCTCGCTGTCTCGTTTCTTGATACGAGTGTCGCCAAACGTCGTCTTCGTTTCGTCGGCGGTCATCCGGGAGGTGATCTTCATGACAGCGTATCGTGATCGAGGAAATTTAAAATGGATTCCTTTTCTCATGCCGGAACATTTGCAACTGTTGCGGGAATATTATGTCCAGATGCATCAGCTCGACTTGCCTGAAATTGATGAACAGTTGCAAGAATCATGGCACTTTCTGCTTCAAGAAGCTTTAATAGAAGGAAACGAACTTGAAATCACGTATTATAAGGAAAGTAGCTACGTGACGGTCGTCGGTTTCGTGGAACGACTAGAACCCGAACGTTCCGTTCTCTTTCTGCGCGGACGTGAAGTCATTGAAATTCCCTTCACACGAATCGTCCGGATCGAAAACGGGTAAGCTCTCATACAGATGGATGCTTTAAATCGTGCCCGGAAAGAAGGAATAGTCATGTTGGATTGGTTTACTTCCCTCCCCGTCGTCGTGCAAGCATTGCTTGCCGGAATGATGACTTGGGGGTTAACCGCACTTGGTGCGGCACTCGTTTTCGTCTTTACGACGATTGAAAAACGCGTCATGAACATGATGCTCGGTTTTGCTGCCGGCGTCATGATTGCTGCGTCATTTTGGTCGTTGCTTGCTCCTGCGATCGAGTTCACAGAGCAAGATGGTGGAATCGCTTGGATTCCTGCCGCCATCGGTTTTCTCGCTGGTGGATTTTTCGTCCGTTTGCTTGACTTCGTCACACCGCATTTGCACTTATCTGCACCACTCGAGACGGCTGAAGGTCCTTCGACAGGACTCAAGAAAACGACGTTATTATTTCTTGCGATCACGTTGCATAATATTCCCGAAGGACTTGCGATTGGTGTCGCTTTTGGTGCCGCTGCCTTGAACATGGACGGTGCGACCGTCGCCGGTGCCTTGACGCTCGCACTCGGTATTGGGATACAAAACATGCCGGAGGGGGCTGCCCTATCGATTCCACTACGCGGTGAAGGGATGTCGCGTCGGCGGGCCTTCCATTACGGTCAATTGTCAGCGATCGTCGAACCAATTGCCGCGATGGTCGGAGCAGCCGCAGTCTTCTTCGTTCAACCGCTTCTACCGTATGCGTTATCGTTTGCTGCCGGAGCGATGATTTTCGTCGTCGTCGAAGAATTGATTCCGGAGTCACAAGCAGAGAACGGATCCGATTTAGCAACGCTTGGTTTGATGGTCGGTTTTACGGTCATGATGATTCTCGATGTCGCACTCGGGTAATCTAAAAATATGCGATCATCTCCTCAAAAGAGGAAATGATCGCATATTTGTTCATGCACGTATCTTTAATAGACGCGTCGCATTCAGGACCGCTAACACTGTCACACCGACATCAGCAAAGACGGCTTCCCACATCGTTGCGATTCCAAAGGCTCCAAGTAACAAAAAGATTGCTTTGATTCCAAGGGCAAAATAGATGTTTTGATAGACGATCTTTCGCGTCGTTCTGGCAACATCCATCGCATCGGCAAGCTGTTTCGGCTCATCGGTCATCAAAACGACATCCGCTGCTTCAATCGCCACATCACTCCCGAGTCCGCCCATGGCGATTCCGACATCCGCCCGTGTCAGGACAGGGGCATCGTTGATTCCATCCCCTACGAACGCTGTTTTTCCTTTTGCTGTCTTCATCAGTTCTTCCAGCGCTTCGACTTTTTGATGCGGCAACAAGTTCGCAATGACGTGATCGAGATCCAACTGTTTTCCGATTGCTTCTGCCGTCTGTTTCCGATCGCCTGTCAGCATGACGATTCGACGGATGCCTCGCTTTTTCAATTGGATGATCGCTTCCATCGTCGTCGTCTTCAGTTGATCTGCAATTCGAATCCATCCCAGATAGTCTTGGTCCTGAGTAATGTGAACATAGGTACCGGTTTCGGTTTCTTTATCAGGTGTAAAGCCCAGTTCCTTTAACCACTCGGCATTTCCTGCACGCAGCAGTCGACCATCGTACTCCCCACTGACGCCTTTCCCTGCTATTTCTGATAAGTGAATGCCACCATCTTTAGATGGTAAGCCATCAACCGCCCGGACGATTGAAGTCGCGATCGGATGATTCGATTGCCGTTCCACCCGAGCTGCTACTTGTAGTAACTCTTGTTTCGTCATCGTATGTGCTTGAATAGCGACGACTTCAAAATTCCCTTTCGTCAACGTACCTGTTTTATCCAAGACGAGGGTATCGATTCGTTGCAACGATTCTAGATGATTTCCGCCTTTGACGAGTATGCCTCGCTTTGAAGCAGCACCGATTCCACTAAAAAAGCCGAGCGGGATGGAAAGCATGAGCGCACAAGGACAACTGATGACGAGAAAGACAAGCGCCCGGTACGTCCACTCGCTAAAGGAAGCATTCAGTAAGAGAGGCGGCAGAACCGCTAAAATTAGCGCAATCACGACAACAGCCGGCGTATAAACTCGCGCAAATCGTGTGATGAACTTTTCCGTCGGTGCTTTATGACGAGAGGCTTGTTCTACCAGTGAAATGATTTTCGCGACCGCCGAGTCCGTATACGACCGATCTACTTCAATCACTAACTGTCCGTCCGTGCTGATCGTACCGGCTAGCACATGATCCGTTTCATGAACACGCCGAGGAACCGATTCTCCTGTCAATGCTGCCGTATCCAGAAAGGCAGTACCTTGCTTGATCGTTCCATCAAGTGGAATCCGTTCCCCAGCACGGACGATGATTCGCTGTCCTGGAATGACATCTTCCGGTCGCACACGTCGCCCATCCTCAAGCACGGCTTGCTGTGGTCTAATATCCATCAATGCTGAAATCGAGCGTCGTGATTGATTGACAGCCCTATGCTGAAAATATTCACCGATTTGATAAAACAACATGACTGCCACCGCTTCTGTATACTCCCCAATGACGAATGCCCCGATCGTCGCGAGCATCATCAAAAAATTCTCGTCAAACAACTGTCCGCGTCGTGTCGACCGAAGTGCATTACGTAATACTTCATTCCCGATGAATACATACGCCGTAAGATACAACCATATTTGTATGGACTCGGGAACAAGGAATGCTATTCCGAAAGAGGTCAGACCTATGAGTGTTTGAAGTTTCTTTGACCTTGTCCAAAATACCATTTCAGTCGTGTCTCGTGTATCCTGCTCGCGTTGCAGGAGAGCATCTGGTTCTAGTTCGTGAACACGCTGAACAACGTGACGATACGTCTGTTCTTGGATATCTGGGGATGCGTATGTGATATAGAGACGTTGCCCTGCGAAATCCAACATCGCTTCCTTGACTCCTGTTACGTTTGCCACGCCACGCTCTACTTTCGCTGCACAGTTCGCACAATCAATTCCTGAAATCCGGATCGGTTCAGTCGCTTCACGCATTCTCTCACCTCATTCAAATATTTGTTTGATTATACAGTCATCGTACGCCTTTTTCCTTCCGTTATCAATCCGTACTTTCCTCGGTCTTGCGCCCGATATTCCGATTGGTTCTATCTCACAAGAATAAAACATGATATGTTTTTACATAGCACATCATTATAGAAGGAGATTACCATGCATATCATTGAACTCTTGAAAGCTCTTTTACTCGGTTTCGTCGAAGGAATGACGGAATTCGCACCTGTCTCTTCAACAGGTCATATGATCATCGTGGATGACATGTGGTTACAAACAACCGAATTTCTCGGTAAATACTCAGCAAACACCTTTAAGGTCGTCATCCAGCTCGGATCCATCCTTGCGGTCATCGTCGTCTTTTGGAAACGTCTCTTCAGTTTGATTGGTCTGTATAAGATTGAAGGAGAACACGATGCGACGGGTACACACAAGTTAAAACTACGTCACGTTTTGATCGGTCTATTACCTGCTGCTATCCTCGGATTGTTATTCGAAGACTTCATCGATGAGAACCTCTTCTCGATCGAAACGGTCATCATCGGTCTTGCGGTCGGTGCCCTCTTGATGATTGCAGCCGACAAACTCGGACCAAAGGAACCGAAAACGACATCGCTTGATCAGATTACATATCGCCAAGCAGCATTCGTCGGTCTATTCCAATGTATTTCCCTTTGGCCTGGCTTCTCCCGTTCTGGTTCAACGATTTCCGGAGGGGTCTTCCTCGGCATGAATCACCGGACGGCAGCTGACTTCACGTTCATCATGGCCGTACCGATCATGTTCGGTGCTAGTTTCCTCTCACTCGTTAAGAACTGGGATAATATTAATCCAGGCGACTTCGGCTTCTATGCCGTCGGATTCGTCGCATCGTTCGTGTTTGCCCTCTTATCGATTCGCTTCTTCCTGAAACTGATCAACAAGATTAAACTCGTTCCGTTCGCGATCTATCGCCTCGTCTTAGCAGCCGTTCTTGCTGTCATCGTCTACATGTAAGTCCTAACCGTTAGCTATTTTAGCTGACGGTTTTTTATTTTTTTGAAACTAATTCACTCGGTTAAGGGTATATAGGGATGAGACATAATTAAAGGAGTGAACGCCATATGGCACGCAGAAGTCGGAGTCGATCAAAACTCCCATTAATCATCGGAGTCGTTGTCGTCGTCGTGATTGCGTTTTTAGCAATCGGCCAATACAACAGCCTCGTCAATGTAGAAGAAGATGTATCGAATAAATGGTCGCAAGTCGATAACCAGATCAAGCGTCGTGCGGATTTGATTCCGAACCTTGTCGAAACCGTCAAAGGTGTCGCAGGTCAAGAAGAAAAAGTCTACGGAAAAGTCGCTGAAGCTCAAGCTGGTCTTGCGCGCGCTGCTTCAACTGAGCAGCGGATTGAAGCCGATCAACAAGTCACGTCTTCGCTTCGTGGATTGATTGCTTTGCAAACCACTTATCCGGAACTAAAATCAAGTGAACGATTCCAATCCTTGATGGACACGCTGGAAGGAACAGAAAATCGTCTCGGGATCGCCCGCAAGGATTACAACGATGCCGTGACGCTTTATAACAAAAAACGTCGGAGCTTCCCAACAGCACTTTATGCCTCCGCCTTCGGATTCGAGAAAAAACCGTATTACGAGATTTCAGACAGCGACCGAGAAAATCCGACTGTCGACTTTAACAGTGATTCGAAATGATTCGGCGGTGGACGCGACTTCTGTTGAGCGCGTTCCTCGTCTTCTTCCTCTTCGTTCCGACAGCTAGTGCCGTTTCAGAACGAACGGGAGCAGCTTTTTTCATCCAGGATGATGCTCAGCTGCTCACTCCTTCGGAAGAAGCCGAACTCGCGCAACTCGGTCAGGAGCTGGAACAGTACACGACAGCACAAGTCGTGCTGAAGACGGTTCCCGATCTAAAGGGACAGGACTTAAGTTCTTACGCCAATGAAACATTCCGGCGACAAGGCATCGGTCAAAAAGGAAAAGACAATGGGGTACTCGTCGTCGTCGCTCCGAACGAAAAGAATCGGCAATTCCGGATCGAGGTCGGTTATAAACTAGAAGGCATTCTGACGGACATCACGGCTGGGCGCATCCTCGATCAATACGCGGTTCCTTATAAAGAGAATGGCGAGTATGGAAAAGCGGCGACTGAAACATATAAAGCTGTCGTCAGTGTCATTTCAAAGGATCAGTCGCTCGAGTCACAAGATCCTCCGAAATCCCAAAATGATGGGGGGCTTCCGCTGTGGACGAAGATTCTGATCGGTGCCGGATTGCTGATCTTGTTATTCCTCGATATGAAGTTCACCGGCGGTATGTTCTTCTTTGCGATTTTGAACATCTTTTCCGCGATCATGCGCGGTGGCGGTGGTGGAAACGGCGGCAGTCGTGGTGGCGGCGGTAGTTCCGGCGGCGGCGGTGCCGAACGTTAGAAAAGGAGTCGGTTTTCATGAGGATCATTTTAGGTTATTACATCCTCCTGACACTCATCGGATTTGGCTCGATGTGGCAGGATAAACGTCGAGCACGACAACATGCTTACCGGACACCGGAAGCGACACTATTGACGATTGCTTTCCTCGGTGGTGCGCTCGGTTCTTGGATTGGTATGTATACAGTCCGGCATAAGACACGGAAAGCGAAATTCCAATGGCTGGTGCCGCTTGCAGCTGTGTTGCATCTCGCTTTCTGGATATTTTACACTTCACAATGAAAGAATGTGACCGATAGAGAAGGGAACGTACGGAAATGTGTCCGTCGTTCCCTTCTCTTTTTGGGATGAGGTCAATGATTATAAAAGATAGGTTTAAATTCTTTTTCTCTCAGGGTAAAGAGTTTAACCAATTTAATTAATACATCTTTTGATGTATCGAGAGGTGGACATCTTTTTATGTGGCATCCTTGCGCCGAATGCACGACATCAATCCGTTTTATTGAAGCGGGAGCACTCCATATCCAGTCACCAACACCAGAAATCTATTCCTATCAATCATTCGAACAACTCGAACAGTTACTGACGTCGCTTTTGCGTGTAGCGGATTATCCCGTATCCTGTCGCGCCACACAATCGCGTTATGTGACAGCACCTATCCTAGCTTCAGCACTCTTAGAACAGCTAAAGCATCGGTCAGCGATTGATTTTATCCAGCACGGCGTCATGACAAGCCATCTGCAACCGATTTATGATATTCAACAAAATATCCTCGTTGCGAACGAAGCCTTACTGCGCGCAGCAGATGACAACACGCCGATCTCACCGGGTGTCCTGTTCTCCACTGCCTCGAAAATGGGGCTTCATTCCCGTCTTGATCAGCGGGCGCGTGAAGAAGCCATCCGTGCGACGCATCATATCGGTGGCACAACAAAAACGTTCATCAACTTTCTCCCTTCGACGATCTATAATCCGGAGTACTGCCTGCGCCATACGTTTGAGATCGTCGAACGTTATCAAGTCGATCCGAGTCGGCTCGTCTTCGAAGTCGTCGAAACGGAAAAAATTGAAGACGTCAACCATTTGAAACACGTCTTCGAACAGTATAAAAAGCAAGGCATTCAAGTAGCACTGGACGATGTCGGCGCTGGTTTCTCGACACTCGATATGTTGTCCTTGCTTCAACCGGATTATATTAAAATTGATCGTTCCTTCATCGATCACTGCGATACGAATCCAGAAAACGAAGCCTTTTTACGGAAAGCCCGTCATCTGACACGAGAAATGGGGATTCAAATCTTAGCGGAAGGCATCGAACGGCAAGAAGAACTCGATCTTTGCCGCGAACTCGACTTTGATCTTGGTCAAGGATACTTACTCGGTCGCCCTGCTCCTTACGCTCGCTTTGCGAAAGCACAATAAAAATACGCACATGGACCGTTTGATGATTATTCGGCACATGTGCGTATTTTTATGTTAAGTCGTCGAAACGAAAACCGTCTCGTTCCGTGTAATAGCATCCACTAGTTGTTCCATTGACACGATCGGACGCAACAGACGACACAATTCCTCTTTCGATGTCCGTAAAGCAAGTGTTTCGACGACATCGAGCGATAATGCGAAGTCTGCGAGTGCCGTCGGCTGCTCTTGTGCAAGAAGATAGTCACGCAACTCTGCATAATCATCATCATGTCCGAGTAACTTCTCTTGAACGAGTAGTCCGTAACCGACCTTACTCCCGTGCAAGAACGCATGCGTTTCTGGATGAGGAGATAACGCGTTATGCACTGCGTGTCCAATTGCACCACGCGTCGCCGCGTCACCAAAACCACCAATGCTTCCGGCTAACGGAATGACGGTTTCGACGAGATGTTGCATTTCAACGGGATACTCACGAAAACGCGTTTCCGTTATATTCGTCGACAAGATAAGATCCTTACAACGTTCAGCCGTCCGAAGTGCCATCTCGATGACGGGATCTTCAGCCGATGATCCGCTTAAGGCACGTGCTTCATACCACTTCGCTAACGTATCGACGAGCCCCGCTACAAAATAATCATACGGACTCGCTGCGATGATCCGATGATCGAGTAAAAGGGCTTCAATCACGACGGGGAACGTATCAAATCGGATGTACTGTCCCTCTTCGTTATACATGACACTAAGCGGAGTCCACGGAGCACAGTTCGAGACGATCGTCGGAATGACGATGATTGGGCGTTGTAATTGAAACGCGACTTGTTTTGCCGTATCGATGACACTTCCACCTCCGAGCGCGAGAATCACATCGTATGGAGCACATACCTGTTTGAAAGCTTCCACCTGTTGATCCGTACAATGTCCTTCAAATAAAAAACGTGGTAATTCTGGTAAAGCAAAAGCGGCTGCTTCATAGGCCTGACGTCCATGAATCAGGACTGCTGAACGATCACCTATCACTTCTTCGAGTTGATCGAGTGCGTGTTGCTCATGTATGTATTGTAAAACAGCTTGTCGAATCACAGGATCGCCTCCTAATATTTGTTATCGCTCAGTATACGCAAAAGAACTCACTTCGGCAATCATTCGATTTTTACAGGAGGAGCGCGTACACTAGAAAAGAGAAGAATTTACTACAAAGGAGTCGATGAATCGATGCAACAGATTACGTTAAATAACGGCATCAGCATGCCCCAACTCGGATATGGTGTCTTTAAAGTACCGGAAGAAGAAGTATATGAAGCGGTCAGCGAAGCACTCCGCGCCGGGTATCGTTCAATCGATACGGCGATGATTTACGAGAACGAAGAAGGTGTCGGTCGCGCGCTGCGTGACTCGGGCATTCCCCGAGAAGAGATCTTTCTAACGACGAAAGTCTGGAATTCCGATCACGGTTATGAAGAGACACTTGCCGCTTTCGAGACGAGTCTGCAAAAGCTTGGTGTCGATTATGTTGACTTGTATCTGATTCATTGGCCGATGCCAAAAGAGGATCGTTATGTCGAGACATGGCGGGCGCTCGAACATCTCTATGCAGAAGGAAAGACGCGTGCCATCGGTGTTTCGAACTTCCATATTCCGCACTTGGAACGAATTTTAGCCGAAGGATCAATCGTTCCTGCCGTCAATCAGATTGAACTCCATCCGTTCCTCAGCCAAGAAGCGATCCGAGACTTTTGCCGCAAGCACGGTATCGTCGTTGAAGCTTGGAGTCCATTGATGAAAGGACGCGACGCGTTAACGCATCCGGTCATCGTCGATATTGCCGATCGTCATCAGAAAACGCCAGCTCAAGTCGTCCTCCGTTGGCACTTGCAACACGATATCGTCGCGATTCCGAAATCTGTCACGCCAAGCCGCATTTGCGAAAATCTTGATGTCTTCGACTTCACCTTGTCAGACGCTGATATGCAAGCCATCGATCAATTGAACGCCAACGTGCGTACAGGATCAAATCCGGATCATAAATAAGACGAGACGATTCTCGTTTAATCTCCATACAAAAAGAAGGTACCTTTCGGAATTGATCCGGAAAGTACCTTCTTTGATGATGACCCTGATGCGTGATTCTAATCTATTATTTTAGCGGTCTAAATTATTTCCATGGTCTTGCTTGGCGATGTCATCTGATTGATGTTTCGATTGACGATGTTCTTCGCTGTCTTGCGTTGCATCCTGTTCTTTTTCCTCGCGTTCTGTTTCCGGACGTCGGAAATCATCATCCCGACGCATCGCGATGTCCGGTTCCCGGTTCCCGTCGAGTTTTTTTGAATGATCGATTGCCTGCTCGTCTTGCGGCATCTTATCCGTACCGGCACGATGCAAATCAATCTCTGCATGCTCTTCCTTCGAATCTTTATCAATATCAAGCGGATTACCAGAGCCGAGCTGTGCATTGGAATTCGCATCTGATGACGTATGCGTCTCTTCGCCACTACCATAACGAACCTTTACATCAGGATGCGTATTATCTGTATTTAAATGTGGATCGAACTGGATGTCTTGGACTTCAAGCAACAGAACGAAGCCTCCACCTTCGACTTCCGTTTTGCGTTGTTCGATCTCATTGTCTGATAGATCAAGTGACCCGAACAGATCATCGACTTCTTGATCGCGTCCTTTGTTTCCACGAATCCGGTCGATCCAAGACGGTTTCGTCGTCGCGATTTCTGCGTCCATTTGGCTACGGACGAGTGCGATGTTCGACTTCTCCTTGACGATGACGTAGAAGTCTTCCTCCCGGTGTCCTTGAATGTGCAGTTCGTCCATTTTTGAAATCAATTCTTCCTCTGAATAGAACGTTCCGATATATTGTTTTGTTTTCATGAATATTCTCCCCTTATCGACACGATTTGTCATGCGTGACTTCTATAAGGAGTATTTCCTCTTTTGCGTTAAAATATGCCAAAAAACATGCGTTCCATTAAAACGTCATCTGTTTGACATGTAAACGATCATTCACCGACGAGTTTCAAGCCGATTGTAGCACTCAAGACAAGACCGATGCAGACCAGTCGCTTCCAGTCTTTTGATTCGTTATAGAGCACCATGCTGAGAATCGCACCGCCCGCTGCTCCGATTCCCGTCCATACCGCGTACGCTGTTCCCATCGGTAAACCATTCATCGCAAGTGTCAAAAATAGAAAACTGAGTCCGAATCCTGTTCCCATCAACAGTAGATTCTTCGCATTCTTATTTTGATTGAACGTATTGATCAAGACGACACCAAACATCTCAAAGATTCCGGCAATGATTAAATAAATCCAACTCATGCTGATTTCTCCTCTCCACTGACTAATTTCAGACCGATGACGCCGACGAGTAAGACAGCAATCAATGCTAATTTCATCACGGAAGCGGCTTGATCGAACAAGACGATATCCGTCACGACCGTTCCTGCTGTTCCGAGACCGACGAAAACAGCATAGACCGTTCCGACTGGTAAATGGTTACTCGCTTTAATCAATACGGTAAAGCTAACGATGATACAGACGATCGTTGCAGCCCACTCAAGTGGTGTTGCCGCATGTTTTAATCCGATGACCCAGCCCACTTCAAAACACGCTGCGACGATGATGCCAATCCAATACTTTGCCATAGTAATTGCCTCCTGATAGGTAAATTCAAATGAAAAAGCCCGGGAGCAAGCGAGACGATTCGCTTTACTCCCGGGCTTTTATACCTCCGTTGCATGGACAAACGTCCATGTTCCTCCCTCGGTCCAGCCGTACGGAACCCTAGAGGATACTCCCTATTCCATTCGATACAACCACCCTAGCACGCCCTTTTTCCCGTGTCAAACAGGAATCCGTTCCCCATCTGTCAAATAGAATCAAAGTGACTTCATCTGAAAGAGGAGGATGCTGCATGCGTTATAAAATCAATGATCAACTTCGGATTCGTCGTTTTACACCAGAAGATGTAGAAGCGGTTCACGCCTATGCCTCACAACCCATCGTCAGTCAATTCCAATCATGGGGACCGAATACCGAAACGGATACGAAACAATTCCTACATGATGCGCTTGAAAGTGAACTCGAGACACCAAGACGTCGTTATGTCTTTGCCGTGACGTTTCCAAGTGACGTCGTCATCGGTGCCGGTGAACTCGTCATCACAGACGTTGATAATAAAATCGCCGAAATCGGATACGTCCTCTCGCCTGATGAATGGGGGAACGGATATGCGACGTCGATCGCCTCTTTCCTTCTCCAATTCGGTTTCGAAAAACTAGAACTACACCGCATCACGGCAACGTGTGACCCACGGAACGTCGCTTCCGAACGCGTGTTGCAAAAGGTCGGCATGACGAAGGAAGGACAGCTTCGCGAGACGGTCTATCTCGAAGACCACTGGCGCGATTCCTTGATTTACGGCATGCTCGACTGGGAATGGCAAGTGGATCACGAAGAAGATAACTAACATATGACTTCAAACGGTGTGCCGAGGCATACCGTTTTTTTATAGACAATCTCCTATTTTTTTGATTTTTATCAATTTTTAAACAAGCGCATGCTACACTATTCATAATGACAAATTTTAAGAATTGGAGTGAACCTCTTGATGAAAAAATGGACTGCTCATGTTGCTGGACTTGCCGCAACGTTAATGTTGAGCTCGGTTTTACCCGCACCCGCTTTCGCTGAATCGCCACCTGCTCAATCAACGGCAGAAACACAAACAGTCACCGAGACGATCGGAACGGCTTATTTGAAAGAGGATGCTGCGTTGCTACAAACGGCTGATTCCGCAACGGTCATCCAACAACTACCAGCAGGAACGACATTCAAGACACTTGGCACGGACGGTGACTTTACCCGTGTCAGTTGGCAAGAAGGCGCTGCTTATGTCGCAACAAACGCGTTGACGCAAACAGCACCTGTCTTTCAAAAACAAGCAACACTGACGTCGAAAGGTCCACTCTCATTAGTTGCTTCACCATTTGATTCCACCGTCGTGACGACACTTCCCGCCTATCAGCGAATCGATACATACGGCACTTTCGACACGTTCACACGTCTGAAATGGGACGAGCAATACGTCTACGTCTCTACGACACAACTCGAGCAACTTCCGAAATTAGTTGGAACGCGTTATGCCAAACGAGCGACTTCTCTTTTCGTTGAACCGAAGACGACGAGCGCGAAGTCAGCTGTCACTCAAAATCAAGCATTCGAAACGTTCGGTACGATCGGTACTTTTACACGTGTTGCGACTAAGACGGGTTACGCCTTCGTATTGACGGCTGATTTAGCTGATGCGCCGGTCGTGAACCATTCGGAAACCGGGCTACGTTACGTCCAACAGCAGACGACGGTCTATGCTACTGCGACTACGAAAGGAAAAGTCGTACAATCGATTCCTGTGAATACTTCTCTTCAGACGTACGGCATCGAGGGGTCATTTACACGAATCAAACGAAACGACGAGTATGCCTATGTGTTGACGGCACATCTCGGTACGTTGAAATACTATCCGAAGACTGCACGCCTCTATGTTCAGCGCGCTACGCCAATCTATTCGGACGCCAAATCTTCAAGTCCTGTCTTGAAGCAACACCAAACGAATACGCTGCTGACGGTGTATGGCACAAGCGGTACCTATAGCCGGATCATCTTCCGTGGAGTTCATGCTTACGTCAAGACAGCTGATCTCGGTACTGGAAAAGTCTATGCATCAACCGGGACACGATACGCGAAACGCAACTTGTCCGTCTACACGTCTGCTTCGACGAAGAGCAAAATTATGTATTCCGTCAAACGAGCTGACAAACTAACGGTTTACGGCACAAGCGGTAGTTACACACGCTTGAAAAAAGGATCGGTCTACGGCTACGTCAAGACGACGGATCTCGTGACGAAAAAGCCGGATCTGTATGACGTCACTGGTCAACGCTACGTGACAGAGGACGATGTCGTCATTCGTTCGCAGGCAAAACTTTCGAGCAAAAAAATCGGCACACTAAAAAAAGGTACCTCGATTTCGATTTACGGAAAAAGCGGTTATTATACACGCGTCAAATATAAAAATGCCTTTGGTTTCGTCGATTCGAGTCGTATCGGACTGAACAAGCCGACGGCAAAAGCAAAAAAAGGCACGACATTTTATGTCCACCTGGACCAGACGCCACTCTTCTCTGCCGACGTGGCTTACAGTCGCCCAGCTGCCTATTTGAAGAAAGGGACGAAATTAATCGGTCTAAAATCAATTGATGATGATTTTTGGCAAGTTCGCCTGGCAAATGGTCAAACGGGTTACGTCCTCAACCCTTATATCAGCACGAGCAAACCCGATATGAAACTGACACAAAAAGCGATCGACCGGGCGAAAATCTATACGGTCAAACAGACGACGTCGTTCTTTGCGAGTCCAACAAGTCCAAAAGGTAGCGGACTCGTTGAACAAGGCAAACGGGTTTATCCGCGTCATCGAGTCGGAAACTTCTATGTCATCCAGTCAGGCTGGACACCTGTTTATCTTCCTGTATCCGCTGTGACGATCACGTCCGATAAACGGGTCGTTAAAAAGAATAATACGAATACGCGTGGTGAAAAGCTGATCCAAGCAGCAGTCCAACATATCGGCACACCATACACATGGGGTTCGCAAGATGCCGTGAATGGTGGTTTTGACTGTTCCGGTTTGATTCACTACGCGACGAACAAGGCTGGAAAATACGGTGGTCGGACGAACGTTCGTGGCTACTGGTACGGTGCTTTCTTTACGAATCGCCGGACGAGCATCTCAAGTGGTAAACGCTCAGATATCGTCTTCTTCCAGAACACCTATACAGACGGTCCATCGCATATTGGAATCATGCTCGATAACGAACACTTCATCCATGCGGGTGGTTCACAGCTGCAAATCAATTCAATCTATGAACCGCGTTGGCAGGAGCATTTCCTCGGCTTTAAATCGATGTAATAAAAAAGACGAATCCGTCGGTTTCGACGGGTTCGTCTCTTCTTATCGCAACACGTCAGAAAGTCATCTCGACGTATTTCGCCACTTGTCGGTCCATCAAGTATAATTCGATCTGTTCACGATAGGCTTTATAGTGGTCGGATGCGATATGCGCTTCAAGCGCTTCTTCGTCCCGATACACTTCATACAGCATGAATTGATGCTCATCCTCGATCGATTGGTGCAAGGAATAACGTAAGCATCCTTCTTCTTTTTGTGAGGCATGATAGACCGTTTGTAGAATCGGGAAAACTTGATCCGCGAGTCCTGCTTTGATTGTAAGTACAGCGTTGACGACGATTTCTCCCATGTTTCATTATCCCCTTTCGTGATTACCTGTATATGTACCCATTTTCACGAAAAGACACACGTCAAAGGAGCTTGAAGATGCAAACTCAACTTTTTGAAGCACTTGAACAATTTGAACCCACGATGATCGCGTTACGTCGTGATTTCCACCGGCATCCGGAACTGTCCTTCCAAGAAGTCCGCACACCAGAACGGATTGCTACCTTTTACACAGAACGAGGCATTCCTCATCAAACAGCCGTTGGAGATCGTGGGGTCGTCGCGACGATTGAAGGTAAACAACCTGGTCCGACGATTGCTGTCCGCGCAGATTTTGACGCATTACCACTTCAGGAAGAGACAACGCTTGCTTTCCGGTCGATCCATCCTGGTATCATGCATGCTTGCGG
Source organism: Exiguobacterium sp. UBA6309 (assembly GCF_002439205.1). Classification (NCBI taxonomy): domain Bacteria; kingdom Bacillati; phylum Bacillota; class Bacilli; order Caryophanales; genus Exiguobacterium; species Exiguobacterium sp. UBA6309. Next base: position 38,156 of record NZ_DJTL01000012.1, read on the forward strand.
GCATGATGGTCACACGGCAATGGTGATGGCCCTGGCTGCTACGCTCTATCCGTTACGTGATCAATTGCAAGGAACGATTCGAATCATTCACCAGCATGGTGAAGAGGTCTTTCCCGGTGGAGCAATTCAAATGATTGAAGCCGGTGTCCTCGAAGGTGTCGATGCGATTTTTGCGACACATCTCGAAAATGATTTACCGGTTGGTACGATTGGGTTTCGGGAAGGACATACATTATGTGCGATCGACGAATTCGAAATCATCGTCCACGGTCAAGGCGGGCATGCCCAAGCACCACATAAAACAAAAGATGCGCTCGTCGCTGGAGCGCAGCTCGTCTGCAACTTACAGCATCTCGTCAGTCGACGGGTCGATCCGTTTGAGCCTGCTGTTCTTGCAATTGGTTCTTTCCATGCGGGAACGGCTCCGAACATCGTCACGGGTGAAGCACGCATCGTCGGTGAAATTCGGACGTTCAATGAGACATTGCGGCATCAGCTCCGGCAAGAAGTCGATCTTGTCGCCAAAACGACATGTGCCGGCATCGGTGCTACCTATTCAATCGACTTCACGACTGGTTATCCAGCACTCTGGAATCATCCGGACGAGACAAAACTTGTTCAGGAAGCCGCTTCTTTCTTACCGGAAGCATCCGTCCGGGCACTCACACCAATGATGGCTGCGGATGACTTCGCGCATTATCTAACACATGTCCCGGGAAGTTATTTCTTTACTGGCTCCGGATATACGGACGGTCGCGTCAACTATCCACAGCATCATCCGCAGTACGAAATCAACGAACAGGCGTTGTTGATTGGTGCGAAGACACTCGGAGCGACGGTTTTACGTGCCTTGAAACCTAAGGATTGACTTTATTTCTGTGTGAATGGTATCATCACAACAATGATAACGAATGACATCAACTTCATATACCCTTATCAAGAGTGGACCGAGAGATCTGGATCGATGACGTCCCAGCAACCTGCGCATAGCAAGGTGCTACGACCAGCAAAGCGAAAGCTTTGGTTGATAAAAAGCGGCGACTCCTTTTGCAACCAAGCGAAGGAGTCGTTTTCGTTTTCTCGCTGTCAGACATACAATGGGGATTTCCCACGGAGAGGAAGAGACAGATGGAAAAAGCAACATTTGCAGGTGGATGTTTTTGGTGCATGGTGACACCGTTTGAAGAATTACCAGGAATCGAGGGAATCGTATCAGGTTACATGGGCGGACACGTCGACAATCCGACATACGAGCAAGTCAAGACAGGAACGACGGGACATCTCGAAGTCGTCCAAATCACGTTTGACCCGAGCCTGTTCCCGTACGAGCGTCTGCTCGAACTCTACTGGCCACAAACGGATCCGACGGATGCAGAAGGTCAATTCCAAGATCGCGGCACGCAGTACGCGCCAGCAATCTTCTATCATACGGATGCGCAGCATGAAGCTGCGATTACTTCTCGTGACGCTCTTGCTGCAAGCAACCGTTTCAAACAGCCAATCGTGACGCGGATCGATGCTGCTTCTGAATTTTATCCGGCGGAAGAGTACCACCAAGACTTCCATAAGAAAAATCCAGAACACTATAAAAAAGATCGTGCTGCTTCTGGTCGCGATGCTTTCATCGAACAGGAATGGAAAGATACGACGACGGTCTGATTCAAAAAAATGTATATAAAAACAGGTCAGTAAACGTTGGTTTGCTGACCTGTTTCATTGTTATGGAAAAAGTAAGTCATGAAACACGTTCTACTTGATCCTTTGCCTGTTGTTCCGGTGCCACGACTTGATACCGTTTCAAGACGAAGATGCCACACACCATGACAGCGAGACCGATGAGCTGACCAAACGATAAGTCGATTTGTGGCAAACCGAACCAACCGAACGTATCAACAGCAAGGGCAAAGCTCAACTGCGAAATCAACACGACAGAAATCGCGACGGACGGACCAAGCAATTGAATCCCGCGCATGACACAAAAGACGACACCGACACCCACGAGTCCACCGAACCAGTAGAGTGGTGACACGTTTTGAATCTGTCCGATCGTTCCACCACGAAACAGGACATACGTGATGCTTGCTCCGATGAAGCCGACGAAGAAAACCAGCGTCGTCGTTGCCCATGCGCCGAATGCATTACTCATCCGAGCATTCAATACCGTCTGCAAACTGATTAACATTCCAGCCAATACGGCACACACAATGCCTATTATCATGTTCGTTCCTCCTTACTCATAGCTGTTACCGTTCGCTTTCTCGCGAATCCGTTCCAAATCGACGATGATGATCTTGCCACGTCGTCGAACAAGAATCTCTTCCTCACACAACTTCGTGATGATCCGGTTGAGATGACGATAACTTGTTCCAAGCCAGTCAGCGACGTCATGTAGATTCGACGTCCGCATCTCCTGATAAAACAAACTGTCACTAGCTTCGGACGCAATCGATAATAAGTAGCCTGCAAATCGCTCCTCGACCGTATAGAGTACGTGGTGCGACGCTGATTTCGAATCGGCATACCACTTCGCTGTAATTGTTCTTAGTAAAAATTGCAGAAAGACATTCGTCGTATTGTGCTCGCGTAAAATCGTATACGGCACGCTCAACACATCGACATCGGTCACCGCCTCAACTGTATTCAACACTTCTCGTTCATTGATGAACTCGGCGTCACCAATCACTGTCAGTGGTGTTTTGAATCGTAAAATCCGTTGTTTTCCTTCTGATGAAGCAGCAGAAATCTTGACCTTGCCTGCGACGATGAAGTACATCCGGTCGATTGTCGCACCGGTCGTACAGAGGAGTTCTCCTTTTCGGAAGGTTTCTTCACGCAACCAAGCGCGCGTCTCTTTCGTTAAAATCGTATCCAGTCCATATTGTTGGATGACGGTTTCCATGTTCGTTCCCTCCCTTTAGGCAAGTGAGAAAATCGCAACTCCTGCAAGCATGAGACCCACACCAACCCACTGACCACGATTTCCTTGTTTTTTTAAGACACCGAACCATCCTTTTAAATCAATCAGAAAGGCACATAAAATCTGCGCGACGAGTAACAAACACATCGCCCATGTCATGCCGAGTTTTTGGATCGCTGTCAGTTCCGTTACGACGACTAGCACGCCAATCAAACCACCGCTCGCATAAATCAACGGTAACTGACGGAATCCGCCGATTTTCCGATCTCGTACGAAGCTATAAATGACTAAACAACCCATCAGACCAACAAAGTGGACGATCAATACGGATAACCACGGTCCGACGCCTGTCGCAAGGCGCGCATTGAATATGCCTTGCAGGGCGATGAACAGACCGCTCATCAAAGCAAACACGACTCCTTGCACGTCATCTCCTCCTTTAATCTCTACACTAGAGTAGACCTTATTCGTGCCTCACTTGAAAAGGACAAATGTCCCATTTTCAAAAAAACATGAAAAAACCCGCTTTCCACAAGCGGGTTTACGGGTCATCATTGTATGTTCATGTCGCAAAACGAGCAGTCGTCCGCTTCAGCTGTTCCTCTGCTTCCTCCATCATGCGCATAAACAACTCAGCAACCGTTGGCACATCACCAATCAAACCGGCAACCAGTCCAGCGTTGACATATCCTTTCTCTTCATCGCCTTCAAGAGCGCCTGTAATATGATACGACTCATTCGTCTGATCGAGAAAAGCAGCAGGTGTCTCGGCTGTGAGGTGTTCGACGTAAGGACCACCAAGGACACGTCGGACAAATCCAACGGAGCGCCCGATGATGCGTGTATCGGTATCTGTCGCATCCGTTAAGCGCGATTTATAAACTGGATGGACCTTCGCATCTTCCGTCGCGATCAACCGTGTTCCGAGCTGGACGCCGGCAGCACCAAGCAACAGGACAGCTGCTAGTCCACGCCCATCGCCAATCCCACCTGCTGCAAGGACCGGAATGTTGACCCGATCGACGAGTTGCGGAATCAAGGTCAGTGTCGTCAACTCGAGCGGTGAATTGATGCCTGCCGCTTCAACTCCCTCCGCTACGAGTACATCTGCCCCTGCCTGTTCTGCCTTTACTGCCTGTTTGACTGAAGCGACGACCGCGATCGTTTTGATACCGGCAACTTGAAGTCGCTCTATGTACGGTGCCGGATTTCCCGCCGACAAGGAGACGACCGGGATCTTTTCTGCAATCGCGAGATCGATCAGTGCTTCCGTATAAGGAGACACACGAATCGCGATGTTCAAGGCAAACGGTTGATCCGTCAGCATTCGTGTCTCCTGAATCCGAGACTTTACTTCATCGACCGACAACGTACCGCACCCAAGCGTTCCGAGTCCTCCGGCATTCGACACCGCTGCCGTGAGTGCTGCATGACTAATGTTACCCATCCCTCCTTGGATCAATGGATAACGAATGTTGAATAGCTCACAAATCGGAAACATATCTTTCCTCCGTTCTCGACTCCCACCGCATGATATACTGACAGGGAATGAATAGTAGTTCATCTTATCCTAGAAATGAGGTCGTTCTGTTATGAAGATTCCGTATCAATCGATTCATCCGAACGTAGCATCCGATGTATTCATCGCTCCTGGCGCTTATCTGATTGGAGACGTCACAATCGGTTCCGAGTCTACCATCTGGTTCAACGCTGTCTTACGCGGTGACGAAGGACCGATTACAATCGGCAAACGCTGCAGTATCCAAGACAACGCAACGATTCATCTGTACGAAGGCGCACCTGTCGTCATCGAGGATGAAGTGACGGTCGGACATAACGCGATTTTACACGGCTGTAAAATCGGACGTCGTTCGATCGTCGGAATGGGCGCGACCGTTCTTGATCATGCAGACATCGGTGAAGAATGCATCATCGGGGCGAACACGATGATTCCATCAGGAAAAGTCTTCCCACCCCGTTCGCTGATCATCGGCTCACCCGGTAAAGTCGTGCGTGAACTGACGGAAGCGGATCTCGCGATGATTCAGGAGTCGATTGATTCCTACGTCGATAAAGGATATGCTTTCCGAAACATTCTCGCAGGATCAGCTGAACAGAACACATCTGAATGACACGAATGCGGGGCGGATCGCGCGATCCGTCCCGCTCTTTTGTATATCATCGTTCCGCAAACAGCGGGTGTTCTGTTGCATCATACGAAGCGCTACGTTGTGACACATCGTGTGTCTCTTCAAAGATTGATTCAAAGAACCGGCTCGCTGGTTGCGCAAGCAGACGGTAATATTGCTCGAACAACAGTGCCGCATGGTGTCCGCTCCAAGCATCCGGTAATAGTTCTTGCGGGAGTCCCGGATCCGTGAAGAGGAATTTCCGGTACTCATGTACGAGCATCGTCCGTTCGACGAAACACTGCTCATCCGTCATTTCTCCTAGTTGGAGCTGACTCTGATGGACGATGTATTGCCGGCTATAATCCGTGATGAACGTTTCGTAACGTTCCTGCAATTCCTCTAGTGGAAAAGCGCGCTCAACAAGGGATTGGTCTTGCTTTGGACCGTGGTATTCACCGACGAAGAAATCGACATACTCTTCGATTTCGTACGCTTCAATCAATCGTTCCGCCTCTTTTTCAAGCGGATTCGGCGAAATCCAGACCCCGTTTGATAAGTTGCCAAACCCACTCCACGTCAGTTCTTTACGAAGCTCATCGCGAATCTGTCGCTTATCCTCAGGAATCGTGTACATTAACGTCCGCCACTTCCCGTCCCAGTCGTGCGGTGTTGATTTATAGATCCGGCGCGCTGCTTCTTCCATCCGTTCCACCCCACGCGGCGTCAACGAATAGAAGCTTTTACTCCCCTGCTTCTCGGAGACGAGCCAGCCTTGTTTGACCATCCGGGATACTGCGACCCGAACGGCTTGTTCGTTATGTCCGAACTCTTTGACGAGTCGAATTAAACTCCCGACCCAGATTTTGTTTCCGTAATGACGGATATAATCGCCGTAAATCGTAAAGATCATTGATTGGGTGTTCGCACTCATGGTATTCACTCTCTCTTCAGTCGTTCATAGTGTGTATCGTTAGTATACGGGTTATTTCAAACGTCGACCATCCTCATCTTCCTTCAAAGCGTGGTGGTCGTTTTTCAGCGAAGGCTTGTAGCGCTTCCTGACGATCGGCGGTCGGAATGACGACTTCATAGGCTTCCGTCTCGAGCTGCAGTCCTTGTTCGAGAGAGACGTCCCGTCCTTGATCAATTGCTCGTTTCGCTTGGCGCAAGGCGATCGGACCGTTCTGTAACATCTGATGGGCAAACTCAAGACAGGTCGTCATCAACGCTTCCCGGGCGACGACGGCTGTCGCGAGTCCGTACCGTTCTGCTGTCATCGCATCGATTTTTTTCGCCGTGAAGATCAATTCCTTTGCTCGTGTCTCCCCGATCAATCGCGGCAAGCGTTGTGTTCCGCCAGCCCCAGGAATGATTCCGAAGCTAGTCTCCGTCAACCCGACGAGTGCATCCTTGACGAGAAAGCGGAAATCACAGGCAAGAATCCATTCAAAGCCACCACCGAGCGCGTGCCCATTGACGGCAGCGATCGCCGGTTGGGGTAATTGTGCAATCGAGGTGAAGACGTTGCGAATCGCAAGGACATTACGTCGGACTTCTTCTTCATTCAAATGTACGCGTTCCTTTAAATCGGCGCCGGCACTGAAAGCTTTACCGGTTCCGGTGAACAGGACGACCCGCGCTTCCAAGTCGACCGACAACATATCGACTTGTTCCTGTAAGGCGACAAGTGTCGGATAATCGAGACAGTTCAACCGTTCTGGGCGATCGATCCGGACGATCGCGATATAGCCTTCTCGTTCCAAATGAATCATACGAGTCCCTCCCGATCGACGACGAGTGCGATCCCTTGTCCAACTCCGACACACATCGTGGCAAGACCATATGTCCGGTTCGTCCGGCGCATCTCATGCAATAACGTCGTCAAAATCCGCGCTCCACTTGCGCCGAGCGGATGACCAAAGGCAATCGCCCCGCCGTTGACGTTGACTTTTTCGCTCGGTAGACCGAGTGCTTCAATACAAGCAAGACTTTGAGCCGCAAACGCTTCGTTCAACTCAATCTGATCGAGCTGTTCGACCGTCAATCCTGCCCGCCGGAGAACTTTTTCCGTCGCGTCGATCGGTCCGATGCCCATGATGGCGGGTTCAACGCCTGCTGTCGCACTCGCTCGGTAATACCCAAGCGGTGTCAAGCCGAGTTCGTTTGCTTTTTCTTCACTCATCAATAACAGCGCCGACGCACCATCGTTGACGCCAGATGCATTTCCCGCCGTCACGGTACCGTTCGGGAATAAAGGACGAAGCGTCGCGAGTTTCTCACGTGTCGTCTCAGGGCGTGGGTGTTCATCTTGATCAAAGACGCTGACGTTGCCTTTCCGATCCATTTGCGTAACCGCAACTAGTTCTTCCGTGAAGCGCTCTGCCTCGATGGCTCGTTTTGCGCGTTGCTGACTCTCAAACGCAAAGTCATCCTGTGCTTCGCGTGAGATGCCGTACTGACGGGCGACGTTCTCAGCTGTCTCTGGCATCGAATCCGTTCCATATTTATCTGCTAAGCGATCATTGACGAACCGCCAGCCAATCGTCGTATCATACATCGTCTGATTGCCACGTGGGTTGGCTTGATCCGGCTTCGCGAGGACGAACGGTGCACGTGTCATGCTTTCCGTTCCTCCAGCGATATAGATGTCCCCTTCACCTAAGGCAATTCCGCGAGCAGCTGCGATGACAGCATCGAGTCCTGATCCACATAAGCGATTGATCGTCGTACCGGCGACTTCGACCGGTAGACCAGCCAGCAGTCCGGACATCCGGGCGACGTTCCGGTTATCTTCCCCCGCCTGATTCGCATTGCCGAAAATGACTTCCTCGATCGTCTTCGGATCGACTTGTGGATTACGCTCAAGCAACGCTTCGATGACGCGTGCTCCTAAGTCATCTGGACGAACCTGACGCAACGCGCCGTTATAGCGACCGATCGGTGTCCGAACGGCATCGATGATGGCGACCCGTTTCATGATGTCACCTCGCGATTCGTATAGTCATAGACGCCACGACCTGTTTTACGACCGAGTCGTCCGGCTTTGACATACTGTTCGAGCAGTGGTGCCGGACGGTATTTTTCGCCGAGCTTCTCATGCAGATACTTTAAGTTGTGGAGCCGAGTATCAAGTCCGACCAAGTCCCCGAGTTCGAATGGTCCCATCGGATAGTTTAAGCCGAGTTTGATCGCTTTATCGATCTCTTCTGGTGTCCCGAGTCCTTCTTGTAACATGTAGAACGCTTCGTTTCCAACGAGCGCACTGATCCGCGAGGTCACGAACCCAGGAAACTCACGGATGACGACCGTTTCCTTCTGCATCTGACTCGCTACCTGCTCAAGAGCTGCGACCGTCTCATCCGATGTCTCAAGACCACGAACGAGCTCGATCAGTGGCATCAGATGGACCGGATTGAAGAAATGCATCGCCATGACCCGGTCCGCCCGGTTCGTAAAAGAGGCAATTTCCGTCGGACTCATCGTCGACGTGTTCGTCGCAAAGTAACAGTCCGGACGTGCATTCGCTTCTAACGTTTCAAAGACTTGCTGTTTGATGCTGAGTTGTTCCGGTACCGCCTCAATGACGAGATCCGCTTGTTGTGCAGCTGTTGCTAAATCCGTCGACAAACTTAATCGATCGAACAGTCCCTCGACTTCACTCGCGGACATTTTGCCTCGCGCGATGCCTTTCTCCGCGATGCGTTCGAGTTCTTGATAGGCACTTTCGACATACGCTTCTTTGATATCAACGAGTGTCACCTGAAATCCGCGGTGTGCGGCAACGTACGCAATGCCACGTCCCATGACGCCGGATCCGACGACAACGATTTGTTCTATCATCTGACTTCCCCCTTATCCCCTGTGCTGTTAAAAAAGGCTGGACTTCCCGACGGAACTCCAGCCTTCCCTCTTGCTTATAGTCCGAACGGATTGAGTGGACGACTGCCGTAATACGACAAGATACTCTTCGTTTCTGTGTACAGATCAAGTGTTTCGATACAGAGTTCACGACCGAATCCTGATTGCTTATACCCACCAAACGGTGTACCTGGGAAAGCAGAGAACGGACAGTTGACCATGACGATACCGGCTTTGATTTGGTTGGCAACGCGCGTCGCTTTTGCACCGTCTTTTGTCCAAACCGCTGATCCGAGTCCAAACGATGTGTCGTTCGCTAAACGAATCGCTTCTTTTTCATCTTTGAACGGCATGACGACGACGACCGGTCCGAAGATTTCTTCATTGACCGCTTTCATCTCGTGCGTGACGTCCGTGATGATCGTTGGTGCGTACCAGAAGCCTTTTTCGTATCCTTCTGGTGCTGTCGCATGACCACCTGTGACGATTGTCGCTCCGTCTGCTTTCGCTGACTGGACGTATCCATCGATAACATCGACTTGTTGTTGGTCGATGATCGCTCCGACGTGTGTCCCTTTATCAAATGGATTGCCGAGAACGAGTTGTTTTGTCTTCGCGACGAATTGCTCCATGAACGCGTCGTAAATCTCTTCGTGAACATACAAACGCGAGCGTGCTTCACATGATTGACCGCTGTTATAGAAGATTCCGAACAACGAACCATCAACGGCTGCTGTCACATCTGCATCTTCAAAGACGATGTTCGGTGATTTTCCACCGAGTTCGAGTGTGACTCGTTTTAGTGTTTCCGAGGCACGTCCCATGATGTCTTTTCCGACTGGCGTCGAGCCCGTGAAGGCGACTTTATCGACGTTTGGATGCTCGACGAGATGGTTGCCGATTTCGCGTCCTGAGCCTGGGATGACGTTGACGACACCTGCCGGAACGCCAGCTTCTAGACAAATCTCACCGAGAATGATCGCTGTCAACGGAGTCAATGTCGCTGGTTTGACGACGACCGAACAACCGACTGCAATCGCTGGTGCGACTTTCCAAGCTGCCATCATCAATGGATAGTTCCACGGAATGATTTGCGCACAAACACCGACCGCTTCTTTTTCTGTGTAGTTATGGAATTGTCCCGGCACGTTATTGACGACACCACGATGACCGACGATCGCACCTGCGTAGAACTCAAAGTCTTCAATCGCTTGCGTGACTTGTCCTTGTGCCGCTGCTAGTGATTTCCCTGTATCGAGAATCTCGAGTTCAACGATTTCGTTGAAGCGGGAACGCATGATGCTCGCAATCTTATTTAAGATTTGCGCGCGGCGTCCGACCGGCCACATCTTCCACTTCCCGTGATCAAACGCATCCCGTGCGGCTTGAACGGCACGATCAGCGTCTTCCTTCGAGGCTTTTGCAACTTCCGCAATCACTTCACCTGTTGCCGGATTATATGTTTTAAATGTCTCGCCTGTTGCACCTTCGACTTGTTCGCCGTTAATGAGCAAATGATAGACGGACCGTTTCATTTCAAGTGTTTTTTCATGTACTGTCGACATTGTATTCACTCCTGTTCCTGTTGATTGAAAATCGGTGGGCGTTTTTCGAGAAAAGCTTGCATACCTTCTGTTTGATCGGCTGTTGCGAACAACAGATAGAAGTTCCGGCGTTCGTGCTCCATGCCATCTTGTAACGATAAATCGACGGCTTTGTTTGCTGCATCCTTGATCAGTCGTAACGCCATGCTCGGCTGGTTCGATAACCGCTCTGCCATCGCAAGCACCGTCGCTTCAACATCCATCGTCACTCGATTGATGATGCCAAGTCGTTCTGCTTCGTCTGCCTGCATCCGGTCACCCGTGAAGAGCCATTCGAGCGCCCGCGTCCGACCGATGCATTTTGTCAAACGTTGCGTCCCGCCTGCTCCCGGCATGACGCCGAGTCCGACTTCTGGAAAACCGAACTGTGTCGCAGGATCGGCGTAGATTAAATCACAAGCAAGTGCGAGTTCGAAACCGCCGCCAAGGACGAAACCATGGACACCTGCAATGATCGGCTTTTTGATTCGGCTGATCCGGTCCCAGTCCGCGAACGGATCGAGGAGTTCCATCGAGATCGGTGTCGCTTCGAGCATCTCCTCGATATCAGCACCTGCTGAAAACGACTTTCCGTTTCCCGTCAAGACGATGACCGTCACCCGATCGTCACGATCAAATATCTCCATCGCCTCGACGATTTCGCGGACCATCGTCCGGTTCAGCGCATTGTATCGTGCCGTCCGGTCGAGCCGAATTCGACCGATCCGACCAACCGTTTCTGTCTTAACGTACTGTTGTGTCGGCATGGACATCTTCACCAATCATCAATGTGACGAGATCCCCCGCAAAGCTCATCAAGTCTTTCCCTGACGCTTTTCCTTCGAGAGAACGCATGCCTGCTTGCATCGCTTCCTGACTTTCATAGACCATCTCGCACATCAAGTAATACTTTCCGTCCCCGCCCATTGGTGAACCGACGATTTTCGTGACATTCATTTCTTGCAGTCCTGGAATTTTTGCTGTCAATGGACCATGGACCTCAAAGTAATGCTGATCGAATGCTTCCTTGTTTTCCGGATGTTTGTACAGTGCGATTAATTTTGCCATATTGATTACCTTCCTTCACATGAGAGTAGAGACGGGTTTCATCGCCTCGAATGGATTTTTACACGATTTACAATAGAGAATACTTCGACAAGCGGTCGGTCCGAATAAGTTTTCCATCGTCACGTACGTCGACCCACAGTACGGACAGTCGATCTCCCACTTCCCTTGTTCGAATCGAGGGGGTGCGATGCCGAATGCCTTCAATCCTTGCATCCCTTGTTCTGTGATCCGGTCTGACGTCCACGGTGGATCAAACCGGAACTGGACATCGACCTGCTCGACGTTCGGAATCACCTGCAAAGCAGCTTCGGTATTTTTTTTAATGATTTCAAGCGCCGGACAACCGAGAAACGTCGGGAGAAGCGTGACGTGCACTGTGTAGCCATGCGCCGTCGCTTCCGCGTCCATCGTTTCGACCATGCCAAGATCTAAAATACTGACGCTATCGATTTCTGGATCCTTCACCCCGTTCAGGGCTTCACGGATCGCATGTTGAAGTGTCGTCGTCATGCTTCCCTCTCCTTTCACCACGTCGCCGTTTGATCAATCAGATAGACTTCTCCGAGTGTCGCGAGTGCATCATTCAAGTCTTCCGTATGATCGCCGTCCCGCCCGTTGCGTGTCATCTGCATTTCTGGGAGGGTCACGTTCAATTCGACGAGTAACGGTGTGATCGTCTGATACCAACAATCAAGTAAAATCCCTTGCCCTTCAATCAACCGCATCTCTTCGATCAGTTGACCGTGTTCGCCATAATCGAACATGTCGCCGAAGTCATAGAGGACTTTTTCTAGGGCTGCATCCATCTTCTGGCGAGCTGTCTCCGTCGATTGATAAAGTTGGGTGAACCATGTTTGCCAGTGCAGCAAATGATAGTACAACTCCATGTTGATCTTGACGGCAGCCGCAGCGAGTGGCTCGTAACTGCTCGATTTCAACGCATCAATCCGAATCTTTTTCGCGACTGTATAGCAATAGTTCCGGACGACAGCGAATGCCCAGTCATATTCGGGTTTTTCCATATAATAGCCGGGTCCATTGACACGTTCGACAAGAATCGAGTTCTTCCGTTCGTGTGCCAAGCGGACGTGGGCTAACGCATCAGCATTCCCTTCACCAAGTTCCTCAAGGAGTTGGTAATACATCGCCGCGTGTCCCATCGAATCTTGCGCGATCGAGGATGAAGCGACGTCCTCTTCGATATGCGGTGCAAGCCCGAGCCATTCCGAACCACGATACGCATAGAGAAAGTCATCATCTGCGAGTTGATACAGTAAGGAGGCGAGTGCCGTCCGTTCTTGTTCCGTCATTTCGAATCGCCTCCTTGCCAAGACATGATCTCTTTTTCATCGAGCATCTGTTGCTCGTAATGACGCCATTTTTTCTTCAAGTAGCCGTATCCTTTCGTTGTCCGGTAGTCCTTATTATCGAGGCGTTGGAGCATCTGCTTCTCATCGGGTGATAAACCACGGATATCTTCGCGTTTGACGACCCAAATGTCGACGACCGGTTCCCGGCGCATGAAATTTTCTTGCGCCATCAACAGTGCCATCTCCTTGTTCGGAGCGAGCAAGCTGAATTGATGGGTGAACGCCGCGTTCGGCGTCCGTTTGCTAAAGACTTCGAATTCGTGATAAAACGTCTCGTTCATCGTGCTTTCCCCTCTCATGCCTTCGTTTCAGCGAGTGCATCCCGTACCCAGGCGTTATTTTCGTAAGATGTCCGGCGCAGATCCAGTCGCTCTTTCGAACGTGGTCCTCCCCCTTGGATGATCGTCTTGAATTTCGTCCAGTCTGGCTGCGCATATTCCCATTGCCCTGTCTCTTCATCAAAACGTAACGTCGGGTCTGGAATGACGAGTCCGAGTGAACGAATCCGTGGCACGTACTTCGTAAAGAAGTTTTGTCGGAGCTCTTCATTCGTTTTCGTCCGAATCTTATAAGCGATCGTCACGTCCTGTTTTGATGTCCCGGTCGTCTCTTTCGAGGCTGGTCCAAAGAACATCAACAAGGATTCCCACCACTCATCCAGTGATTCCTGAATCATCGCCCGCTGTTCCGGTGTTCCTTCCGCGAGTGCCATGATGATCGACTCTCCGTGTTGTGCGTGGAAGACTTCCTCTGCACAGATCCGTTGCAAGGCACGTGCGTACGGTCCGTACGAAGCACCGAGCATGTTCGTCTGCGTGATGATTGCCGCGCCATCGACGAGCCAACCGATCATCCCGGCATCGGCCCATGACCGCGTCGGCATGTGGAAGACGTTGTGGAACTTCAATCGTCCGGTGAATAAATCGTCCATCAAATCCCCGCGTGTCTTGCCATACGGCTTCATCAAATCCTCGACGACACGAAGTAACAGTTGTCCATGCCCCATCTCATCCTGAACCTTCGCCATGATGCCAAGCTTCCGGCGAAGTGATGGTGCTTTTGGAACCCATTCTTTTTCCGGAAGCGCACCCATGATTTCACTGATACCATGCATCGAAATCAATTTAATTAGCGTGTCCCGGTAAAAATCAGGCATCCAGTCATCGGCTTCGATTTTTTCACCTTGCTCGATTCGTTCCTTGAAGCGTGCTAATTTTTCTTCTTCCGTCAGTTGGACGGGTTCGAACAGTTGTGTTGCATCATACATGCTAGTTCCTCCTTTGAATCAGACGAGTGATGTCGAGCGTCGATCAACGATCCGAACGGCTTTCCCTTCCGATCGTGGTAACCCTTGGTGCGGGTGACAGACGAGATCAATGGAAATGAGGCATTCCGACTTGATGGCGTCACATATCGAACGCATTTGTCGCTCCGAGATGTTTTCGAATTCGATATGTAGCTCAACGGCATCGAGTCCTGCTTTACGCACGAGATGAATTTGATAATGCGGCGTCACGTCCGGCTGTTGGAGTAAGACCCGCTCGATTTCTGACGGGAAGACGTTGACCCCTCGGATAATCAGCATGTCGTCCGTTCGCCCTTTGACACGTGACATCCGTGTTGTCGTCCGACCACAAGCACACGCTTCGTGCGTGATCGATGCTAAGTCACCTGTCCGGTAACGAACGATTGGAAGCGCTTTCTTTTTTAAGCTTGTAAAAACGAGTTCCCCGACCATGCCATCTGGTACCGGTTCCCCCGTAACGGGATCGACGACTTCCGTAATGAATAAGTCATCCATGATATGCAGACCTGCCTGCTCCTGACACTCCATCGCGACACCTGGTCCCATGATTTCACTGAGTCCATAAATATCAAATGCCTGTAGATCAAAGGTCTGTTCGAGTGTCTGCCGCATCTCTTCCGACCATGGTTCAGCTCCAAATATGCCGTAACGCATGCTTGTCTTGCGTGGATCGATCCCCCGTTCGATCATGCGTTCTGCTAATCGCAAAATATACGAAGGTGTCCCACAGATGCCATCCGGTCGGAAATCCTCGATTAACGTGATTTGCCGATCCGTGTTGCCACCGGAAATCGGCAAGATCGTCATGCCTAGTTTTTCAGCACCTGCATGAAGACCGAGTCCACCTGTGAACAGTCCGTAGCCGTATGCATTGTGCAACAAGTCAGCTGGTGAACCACCGGCTAAGACTAAGCTCCGTGCTACGGCATCTGCCCAGTCGTCTAAATCTTCTTGCGTATACCCGACGACAGTCGGTTTACCACTCGTACCAGACGAGGCGTGAATTCGAGTGACCTGTTCTCGTTCGACGGCAAATAGCCCGAACGGATAATGATCGCGTAAATCTTGCTTGCGTGTGAAGGGAAATTTTCGTAGATCTTCGATCGTTTGAAAATCATGTGCCGTCATCTGCAATGTCTGCAGACGTTCTTGATAGAAAGGGACGCGCGTGACGTGTTCCATCGTTTGGCGCAATCGCTCCATTTGTAGCTGCTCCCGCGTTTGAGCATCCATCGTTTCGTGATGTTGATCGTACACATCTGCACCTCCTCATCATGTATACAATAATAAGACGGTCGTTTATTTTTAGTTATATGTTTAACGTACGATACGTTCACAATGTTGTCAATCTTGTTTTGTTAAATGCTCCCAAACGATTCTCACTTTATCACTTCAATGCACCTTACCAGTAAATCAATCGGCTTATAAAGCTATTTTTTCATGACGAGAGTCTTTTTTTGGAAAATATTTCTGAAATGATTTGCTCATTTTGTAACGGATTGATAAAATATCGTGTGACAAGTGTTATACTATTTTTGGTAAGACCACTTGATGGAATGAGGATTCGTTGTAGTGAAGGGGGATCACGATGAAGCCAGGTTTAGCTGTCGGGGATACAGCAGAGATTCAAGCAGTCGTCTCGGAAGATATGTTTGCACGATTCGAAGGTCAGCTCGTTCATCCAGCATACTCCACCGTTTCGATGGTTTATCACATGGAATGGGCAGCACGTCAACTGATCTTGCCTTACCTAGAAGCTGGTGAAGAAGGTGTCGGGGGTGCAGTTTCACTGAAGCATCTTGGTATGGCAGCTGAAGGCGCACGATTGATCGTGACCGCTACAGTAACACGCGTCACAGCACGTCGCGTTGACGCTGACATCGAAGTCCGAGACGGACAAGCGGTCATTGGAACAGGAGAAGTAACACAATTCATTTTAGAAAAAAGCCGGATTCAAGAAAAATTGCAAGTCAATGCTCCAACAAAATGAAAGCGCTTACTTATATTTGATAGAGGAGGACTCTACTATGAACATGTTAAACCCATCTACGAATCCAACGCTCTCGATCATGGAAAAAATCGCGGGTCACGAGCAAGTCGTCTTTTGCAACGACCCTGTCTCAGGGTTACAAGCAATCATCGCCATCCACGATACGACGCTCGGTCCCGCTCTCGGTGGTTGCCGCATGGCGCCTTACGCTTCTGTCGATGAAGCACTTGACGATGTCCTCCGCCTGTCACGTGGCATGACGTA
This sequence comes from Exiguobacterium sp. UBA6309, assembly GCF_002439205.1. NCBI lineage: Bacteria > Bacillati > Bacillota > Bacilli > Caryophanales > Exiguobacterium > Exiguobacterium sp. UBA6309. Next base: position 54,644 of record NZ_DJTL01000012.1, read on the forward strand.
TAAATGCGCTGCCGCTGATGTTGATTTTGGTGGTGGTAAAGCCGTCATCATCGGCAATCCGGCAACAGATAAATCACCAGAGCTTTTTCGTGCCTTCGGTCGCTTCGTCGATTCGCTCGGCGGACGTTTTTACACCGGAACCGACATGGGTACGACGATGGATGACTTCGTTCATGCTAGTCGGGAGACGTCACGGATCGTCGGCATTCCGGAAGCCTTTGGCGGAAGTGGCGATTCATCGATCCCGACGGCTGAAGGTGTCGTCTATGGACTCCGGGCGACAATCGAGACGTTATTCGGTTCGGACGACTTAAGTCGCGCGACTTATGCGATTCAAGGACTTGGAAAGGTCGGCTTCAAGGTCGCAGAACAACTGTTACTCGCCGGTGCGACGATTTATGTTTCAGACGTCAATGAAGCCGCGCTCGCAGCAATCGTAACTCAAGCCGAAATGGCACCCGGGACAGTTCGCGTCGTCTCGCCTCACGAAATTCATCTGACGGATGCTGATGTCTTCGTTCCATGTGCATACGGTGGTGTCATTCACGCTCAAAATATTGCCCTCTTACCGTGCAAAGCCATCTGCGGTTCGGCAAACAATCAGCTTGCGGATGAACAGCTCGCTCACGTCTTGATGGACCGCGGCATCTTGTATGCACCAGACTATATCGTCAACGGTGGTGGATTGATTCAAGTCGCTGACGAACTGTACGGAGCAAATCACGAACGGGTCCTCCTGAAGACGCGTCACATCTATGACGCCGTGCTCGAAGTCTTCAAGGAATCGCAAGCAGAAAACATCACGACGGTCGAAGCCGCGAACCGGATGTGTGAAAAACGGATGCAGATCCGGGCAAAACACAACAACATCTTCACGAATACGACAAAACCAAAATGGGATATCCGTAACCACTGAAGGAGGGACTGACATGGAGCAACATTTTCCGATTCAACGCATCATCGATGAAGAAGGTCGTATCATCGACGCCTCAAAAGAACACGATCTGACGAAAGAGCTCGCCCTCACCCTATATGAACAGATGCATCGGATCCGGACGTTCGACCGGAAGGCGATCAACTTACAACGCCAAGGGCGCCTCGGCACTTATGCACCGTTCGAAGGACAAGAGGCAGCGCAAGTCGGTAGTGCACTGGCGTTGTCAGAGCAGGACTGGTTATTCCCGACGTACCGAGATCACGGTGCGACGTTGACGTTCGGTGCCGACATGGTGCGGACCCTTCTCTACTGGAACGGTCGTGTCGAAGGTTGCGTGCCGTCTGAGAAACACATCTTCCCTCCTACCGTTCCGATTGCGACGCAAATTCCGCATGCCGTCGGCGCCGCGTGGGCGGAAAAACGAAAAGGTACGACGAACGTCGCGGTCGCCTACTTTGGTGACGGGGCGACGTCTGAAGGCGACTTCCACGAAGGGATGAACTTCGCGAGTGTCTTCCAAGCACCAGTCATTCTGTTCAACCAAAACAATCAATTCGCGATTTCTGTTCCGATCGAAAAACAGATGCATTCCGAAACGATCGCACAAAAAGCGATCGCCTACGGGATGCCAAGCGTCCGAATCGATGGGAACGATGCATTTGCCGTCTATTTCACGATGCAAGCAGCCGTTGCGCGTGCCCGTTCTGGCGGTGGACCAACATTGATCGAAGCCGTCACGTGGCGATTTGGTGCCCATACGACAGCAGACGATCCAACGAAATACCGTGATCAAGCCCGCTCGCGTGACCGGGTCGATCCGCTCGATCGACTTGAACAGTTCTTACAACATCAAGGCTACTTTGACGAAACATGGATGCAACAGCTGCAGGAACGGCACCAGGCAGAAGTCGAAGCGGCAGTAACTGCGATGGAGCAATTCAAGGCACCAGACGTCAATGATCTGTTCGACCATACGTACGCGACCTTACCGGTTGATGTCCAGCAACAAAAAGAAGCGTATCTGCTAGCAAGGGGGAAATGAGATGGCAACACCAATCAATCGTCAAACAGAGATGACACTCGTTCAAGCTGTCACGGATGCCCTGCGGACAAAATTGTCAGAGGATGAGACGACACTCGTTCTTGGAGAAGATGTCGGAAAAAACGGTGGCGTCTTCCGAGCGACGGACGGCTTACAAGAAGAGTTCGGTGAAGACCGGATCGTTGATACACCGCTCAGTGAAGCCGGCATCGTCGGTACATCGATCGGTCTTGCCATCAATGGCTTTAAACCGATCGTCGAGATTCAATTTCTCGGCTTCATCTACCCTGCCTATGAACAAATCATGACCCATGTCTCTCGTATCCGGATGCGAACGATGGGACGCTATAGTGTGCCGATGGTCATTCGTGCGCCTTATGGTGCCGGCATCCGAGCACCGGAAATCCATTCCGATAGTACGGAAGCGCTCTTTACATCAATGCCCGGTCTCAAGGTCGTCTGTCCGGCGACACCGTACGACGCAAAAGGGTTATTGATTGCTGCGATTGAAGATCCAGATCCCGTGTTGTTCCTCGAGTCGATGCGTAGTTACCGTTCATTCAAGGAAGTCGTACCGAGCGAGTCCTATACCGTCGAGATCGGAAAAGCGCGCTGCGTCAGTGAAGGGACGGACGTGACGTTGATCGCTTGGGGGGCAATGGTCCAAGTGGCTCACAAGGCAGCGATGGCTGCACAGGAACGCGGTATTTCTTGCGAAGTCCTCGACTTACGGACGCTCTATCCGCTTGACCGGGACACAATCGCTGCTTCCGTTCAAAAGACCGGTCGTGCCGTCATCGTGCATGAAGCCGCAGCGATGGGTGGTCTCGGGAATGATCTCATCACGTTGATCAACGATACGGCGTTTCTTTATTTACGGGCACCAATTGCCCGTGTGACAGGTTTTGATGTTCCGGTTCCACTGTTCGCCCTCGAAGACCATTACATTCCGACGCCGGAACGAGTCCTTGCGACGATTCAGCGTACGGTCGAGTTTTAAGGAGCTGAGTCCCATGATCGAAGTCAAATTACATGATGTCGGGGAAGGTATGACGGAAGGTGAAATCGCGCATTATCTCGTTCAAGTCGGAGACCACGTCACGACCGATCAACCGGTCGTTGAGGTTGCGACCGATAAGATGGTCGCTGAACTACCGGCTCCTGTCTCCGGAATCGTCAAGGAAATCATCATTCCGGTCGGTCAGACGGTGCAAGTCGGTACGACGTTGTTGCACATCGAAGCAAGTAACGCTTCTGAAGTGTCGCGCGTATCTGAACCAGCGCCTGTCGCTGTCGCGGCCCCACCTGCTCAAGCATCTCCATCAAAACGGGTCCTAGCGACACCGTATACACGAAAACTTGCTCGTGACCACGGGATTGATATCGAAGCTGTGACGGCTTCGGATCCATCAGGTCGAGTTTCAGAGGACGATGTCCTTCGCTTCGTCCAGGCTACTACTGCTCCACAAGAGACAGCTACACCGATTATTGAAGAGGTCACATACCAAGAAACATCACCGGAAACGATTCCATTCCGCGGCATTCGTAAGCAAATCGCGAAAAAGATGACCCAGTCGCTGTACACGATTCCGCACGTCACCCACTTTGAAGAAGTTGACATGACGCGCTTGCTCGCATTACGTGCCGAATGGAAACCCGCTGGACGAAACATTAACGTCAATGCTTTCTTCATCAAAGCCTTGATCGTTGCTTTAAAAGACTACCCCGTCTTCCATGCCAAACTCGATGAAGCGAATGCATGTATTCGATTAGAGCGGGATTTCCACTTTGGCATGGCAACCGAGACACCAGACGGGTTAATGGTGCCAGTCATCCGTCATGCCGATCGGCTCTCACTGACGGAACTGCATGATCAACTGATTTCGTTGCAACAACGTGCTCAAAACGGTGCCTTACGTGCAGCGGACTTAAAGCCAAGTACCTTTACGATGAGCAATGTTGGTCCACTGGGCAGTACGGGGGCTACACCAATCATCAACTATCCGGAAACGGCATTGATTGCCTTCCACAAGACGAAAAAACGAGCCTGTGTCGATGAAGACGATCAAATCGTCGTCCGCTCGATGATGAATTTGTCGATGTCGTTCGATCATCGCGTCGCAGACGGAGCAACGGCCGTTGCCTTTACGAACCGATTCGTTTCACTGATTGAACATCCGACTACCCTACTTTTGGAGTTGATCTAACATGGTTGTTGGCGAACTTACACAAGAACGGGATCTCCTGATTATCGGTGGGGGTCCCGCAGGTTACACGGCAGCGATCCGTGCTGCGCAAGGCGGTCGTAAGGTGACACTGATTGAACAAGCTGAACTCGGTGGACTTTGTTTGAACCGAGGCTGTATCCCGTCCAAGGTTTATGCGCATGCGGCAGAAGAAATGTTACGCTTGCCGCATCTTGCAGACCTTGGATTCACCACCCCTACTGTCCATGACTTCAGTAAACTGAATGCTTACCGCAATCGTGTCGTGCAGCAATTACGTCAAGGTGTCGTCGCCCTCTGTCAGGCGAACCAGATTGAGCATATCTCTGGTGCAGCCTCCTTCCTGTCAGAGGACCGGATCGGTGTTGAGTCGGGACATCAGTTCGATACGTACCGGTTTCAAGACGTTATCATTGCGACCGGTAGTCACAGCATCCAGCACGAGGAATCGTGCCGACTGAATGCCGAACAGCTTTATCAACTCGAGCAGTTACCAACCAGCTTATTGATCATTGGCTCCGACACATTAGCACTTGAAGCCGTAGCCTGTTTCCATGCACTTGGGACAGAGGTGACGTTGTTCGCCGATCGATTGTCACTCGAACCAAGCGTTGAAAAGGAACTGAAGCGGACATTCAAAAAACAAAAAATCCGTCTCGTGTCGGATGTCGTGACACGTATCGAGGCTTCATCGGACGCGACCGTCACGGTCATGAAAAACGGTGAAGAAGTCACCTATCAGGGTGCCTATTTGTTCCAGTCCCTTTCCCGGATCCCGAACAGTTTGACACTCGGTCTCGAACGGATTGGTGTGACGCTTGCAGAAGACGGAACGATCCCCGTCGACGCATACGGACAAACGAATCAACCGCATATTTACGCGATCGGTGATGTCACACCGGGTCCACAGTTCGCCACTCGTGCGATTCACGAAGCGAAGCGGACAGCAGCTCACTTGTCCGGTCAAGACGTCGATCCGACGACACCGTATTATCCTACCGTTCTGCGAACGTTTCCTCCGATTGCTTCGGTCGGGATGACGGAACAGGAAGCCCGTGAAGCCGGACATACTGTTCAGAGTGGACAGTTCCCACTAAATGCAAACGGAACGACGACGATTGAAGGTGGCAGTGGGTTCGTCAAGGTCATCGCTGACGAACAGACATCACTGATCCTTGGTATTCATATGATAGGAGACGATGCGCATCGTCTCGTCGGTCAATTCACCCAAGCACTGGAACTGACAGCGAAACGAGAAGATCTCCTCTTCCCTGTCATGGCACATCCGAGTAGGGTCGAAGCCTTGACGGAATCGATGGAAGCCTTATTCAGTCAATCGATCCATCTTCCACCACGTCAACAGGTCGGTTCGCGCGCGTAATCAAAAGAGGTGTCTCTGCGCAAAAATCACTTCTTGGGAATGCGTCACTTCATTTCGTGTAGAAAGGAAAACATGGTCATGGAACTGTACTTCACTCGCATGCAATGGAACAACCATACATTTCCGGTCGCCGCTACAGCGGATGGTCTCTGTTATGTCGGTGCTTGGGATGAACCGGAGGATTTATTCGACGACTGGTCGCGGAAATACTTGCCTCGGGCGGAACGAGTTGCTTCTGATACCGCGCTTGCTCCATATACGGAGCAACTGCTGGCCTACTTGAATCAGCAGTCGACGACATTCTCCTTTCCGATCGCACCAGTCGGTACTCCGTTTCAACTTGAAGTCTGGCATGCTCTACGTGCGGTACCGTACGGTCAAACAGCCACCTACTCCGATATCGCGGAACGTCTTTTCCGACCGAACGCGACTCGCGCGATTGGCACGGCAATCGGCAAAAATCGATTACTGCTTGCGATCCCGTGTCACCGGATTATCGGCAAAAAAGGCGATTTGCTCGGCTATCATGGCGGACTGAATATGAAGCGGACGCTACTCGCGCTCGAGCAACGTCTGTGAATTGAGACTTTTCCTTCCCTGTTCTACCACAAATAAGCCCCGCTTCCCTGTCCAATTGGACACGGGAAGCGGGGCTTATTTCAAGATACTACATTAAAACGATAAGCTGTTTTCCAGTGGTAGGTCTCACCAGGTGATAACAGGATTGAAGGAAAATCAGATTCATGGATTGCATTTGGATGCGCTTGTGCTTCAAGACATAAACCGAGCGACGGTCGAGCAGGAACACCATGAACCGTATAATCGGTCAGCAGTTGCGTTCCGGTATAGAGCACAACTGTCGGCTGATTCGTCGTGACGTCGACGAAACGACCGGATACCGGATCTGCGAGTCGAAGTGTGTTATCCCACAACACGAAGGGATGATCGTAGCCATTTCCGACAGCGATCGTCTCGGGATGCTCAAGCGTAATTCCCTTACGAATCGACTGACCGTTCCGGAAATCGAATGGGGTTCCGGATACATCCCGTTGTTCGCCTGTCGGCAAACCGTCTGGCTGGACCGGTAAGTAACAGTCGCTTGGTAACGTCAAGACATGATCTAACACATCTCGCTTCGCATTTCCAGATAAATTGAAATACGTATGATTCGTCAGATTGAGTGGTGTCGTCTGATCCGTCACCGCCGACATCTCAAGTGTCAATGTCGTATCTTTTAGTCGATAAAACACATCAAGTGTAACTGTTCCCGGATAACCTTCTTCTCCGTTTGGACTTTTTAAGCGCAAATGGAATAATGTATCCGTCGCTTCGATGACATCAAACCACGCTTGATCAAATCCGTGAATTCCACCATGCAGATGATTCGCCCCGTCATTTGCGACGAGCGGATAGACTTTTCCCTCTACTTCGAAACGTGCCTGCCCGATTCGACCAGCGACGCGTCCGACGATTGCCCCGAAGTACGGCGAGTGTTGTTGATAGTCTTTCACCGTCTCTAGACCTAAGACGACGCTTTCCAAATGACCATCCCGATCAATCGTCCGGATGTCCTGGATAATGCCGCCATAGTTCCAGAGTGTCACTTCGATACCTTCCTGACGTAATGTATGTCGAATCAACTCTTTCTCAAGTAGTCGTGTCATCGTTGTTCCTCCACTGGTTGGCGCGTCACGAGTTGAACGAATCGCCCGAACGCCGCCTGACCTTCCTCTGTCTGTTTAAAGACACCACAGTCCTCAAGACCACGTACGAATTTTGTAGCAACTGCTTGCTCGACGTATGTCGTGACATGTTGTCCGACATACGCTTGTTTTAGTTCCTGTGCCCAGTCAGCATGAGCAGCTGCTACTTCGTCGACTTCGCCTGTGATGAACTGTTCGACCTGTTGCAATTCTTGGAGCAAACGTGCCGGTAAGACTGCCAGTCCCATCACCTCGATCAAACCGATATTTTCCCGTTTGATGTGATGAATATCGGCATGTGTATGAAAAATACCGTCCGGATGTTCTGCTGACGTCCGGTTATTCCGCAAGACGAGATCGAGCTCGAATTGTCCGTCGCGTTGACGAGCGATCGGCGTCACGGTATTGTGTCGCGTCTCGCCTGTATGTGAACGGATCTCTTGACTCTCATCCGTGTACATCAACCATGTCTCATAGACGGTCGTCGCAGCATTGAGTAATGCCGACGCATCTTTACTCTTCAGACGCAACACACTCAGTGGCCAGTGTAATGTCTCCCCAGTGACTGTCGGCTGATCCGGGAACGTAAAGGATGTTAAAGCGTTTGCTTGGTCCATCGCAAACGTATAGCGTCCGCCCTGATAATGATCATGCGTCAGGATCGATCCACCGACGATCGGCAGGTCAGCGTTCGAACCAGCGAAGTAATGTGGAAACTGCTCAACGAAGGCAATCAGCCTTGCAAATGCATCCCGATTGATGACCATGTCACGATGTTCCTGCGACAGGATGATGCTATGTTCATTGTAGTAGACGTATGGTGAGTATTGCAGTGCCCATGATTCTTCCATCAGTGTCAGCGGAACAACCCGGTGATTCGCACGGGCCGGATGATTCGCACGACCCGCGTAGCCGACATTTTCGACGCACAACAGACAGGTTGGATAGTTCGACGCCGTTGGTGCCTCCGTCCGAGCTGCTGCGATTTCACGCGGATCTTTTTCCGGCTTCGATAAGTTGATCGTGACATCGATCGTCCCGTAAACCGTCTCTGCTTGATAACGTTTATTCTTAGCGATCCGTTTCGTTTGGATGTAGTTACTCGCTTGGCTCAGTTGATAGAAGTAATCTGTTGCCGCTACCGGTGATTCAGCGTACAGACGGCGGAATGCCGCCGTCACGTCAGACGGACGGGCAACGAAGATATCCATCACATCTGCTGCGAACTGCTCTTTGTCTTCAAGACCCGCCGGCAACTGCCCACTTACGATCAACACTTCAATCATGTCGTCCAAAATATCGGGAATTGGGCGAGATGGTACGTCTGCCTGTTCTTCAAAATCGGCTTGACCGATTCGCGCTAGAATCCGGTTCCGGGCGTAGATCGCATCTTCCTGTTCAATCAAGCGTTCCTGGATCGCTTGCGCTACTAACTGTTGGATGAGTTCATTCATCGCCGTCACTCTCCTCATTCTGTCTCTCTATTAACGAACGCTCGTCCGGTACCCTTCTGGATGATGTGCATGCCAATTCCAAGCATCACGGATGATCGTTTCGATGTCGGTGCGTTGTGGTGTCCAGCCGAGAACTTCTTTTGCTTTGGCAGATCCGGCGATTAAGATATTCGGATCCCCTGCACGACGTTCAATGATCCGTTCTGGAATCGGATGTCCCGTCACGCGTCGAGCTGCTTCAATGATTTCCCGAACGGAAAACCCTTGGCTTGAACCGAGGTTAAAGACCGTACTCTCGTTTCCATCAGCCAAATGATCAAGTGCTCGCATATGTGCGTCGATCAAGTCCTCAACATGGATGTAATCACGAATGCAGGTACCGTCAGGCGTTGGATAATCATCGCCATAGATCGAAATTTCTGACCGTTGCCGGTTGGCAACTTCGAGGACGAGCGGGATCAGATGGGTTTCCGGCGTATGATCTTCCCCGATTTCTCCTGTTACACGCGCACCCGCAACGTTGAAGTAACGTAATGCGACATAACGTAAGCCATATGCTTGTTCAGACCATCGCATCATCTTCTCCATCATCAACTTCGTCTCACCATACGCATTCGTCGGACACGTTTCCGCTGTCTCGAGAATCGGCATCTGCTCCTGTTCCCCGTATGTGGCTGCCGTCGAAGAAAAGACGATCTGTTTAATGTCATGGGCAATCATCGCTTCGAGCAACACTTGTGTTCCATAAACGTTGTTATCAAAGTAGCGTAATGGTTCCGTCATCGACTCGCCAACGAGTGAAAAAGCAGCGAAATGGATGACCTGTTCAATCGCCTCTTCCGTAAAGACACGATCGAGAAAAGCACGATCGCGTATATCTCCTTCATATAGACGTGCCTGCGGATGAACCGCTTCACGGTGACCGGACTGCAGATGGTCGATGACGACGACATCCTTTCCGGCATCAATCAATTGATAGACAGCATGGGAGCCGATATAACCAGCTCCACCTACGACTAAAGTTGCCATTTAGATGACCTCCCGTTCGATTTCACGTGCTCCGTCACCGACCGTCGCCGTATAGAACGTCGCCGGGTAACCGATCCTTGCTTCATATTGTTCGCCGACAGCTTGTTTGAACGCGTCGACTGCCTCGTCTTCAACGATCGCAATCGCACAGCCACCAAAACCAGCACCTGTCATCCGTGCGCCGAGCACGCCCGGTTGCTCCCAAGCGGCTTCGACGAGTGTATCGAGTTCAATCCCTGTCACTTCATAATCTTCCCGTAACGAGACGTGTGAAGCATTCATCAACTGACCGAACGTCTTCAGTTCTCCCGCTTCGAGTGCCGCTAGTGCTTGAAGTGTTCGTTCATTTTCTGAAATCGCGTGTCGGGCACGACGCATCAAGATTTCGTCTTCCCATGCGACTTTCGTGAATTCTGATGTCGTCCATTGTCCGAGCGTTTCCCGTGATGTGAACTGATTGAGATAAGCGAGTGCTGCCTCACATTCCGCCCGGCGTTCATTATATTTCGAATCTGCCAGTTCACGGCGTTTGTTCGTATTCATGATGATGATCGTATATCCCGTCAAATCGAGTGGAGCATACGTATAGTCGAGCGTCTCACAATCAAGCAACAATCCCGCTCCCGCTCTCCCCATACCGATCGCAAATTGATCCATGATACCACTATTGACGCCGATATAACGGTTTTCGACCTGTTGACCAAACCGAACGAGATCAAGACGTGGAATGTCTAATCCATACAATCGATCGAGCAAGACTCCGATGACGAGTTCAAGTGAAGCGGATGACGAAAGACCGGCTCCGTTCGGAATATCACCTTGAATCAAGATGTCGCATCCTGTATTGATCTGGTATCCTGCTTCCTGTAGGACTGAAATCATACCCTTCGCATAGTTCGCCCAACCGTGCGTCGCGTCATACGCCAGTTCTTCGAGTGCGACTTCGATGATGCCGTCCTGTTCAAAATTCAGCGAGTAGAAGCGGAAACGTTGATCGTCTCGTTTTCGCGCGATCGCGTGTGTACCGAACGTTAACGCGCACGGAAAGACGTGACCGCCATTGTAATCCGTATGCTCACCGATTAAATTGATTCGACCTGGGGCAAAAAAGCGATGCGTCGACGGTGAGCCAAACCGCTGTTCAAATTGTGCTTCTAACGTCTGGTTTGTCATACGATCGTCTTACCGTCTTTTGTTTTCGTTTGTTGCTCGTCTTCGCCACCACAAGCAGCAAGGAATGCGGATAATGTTAGGACTGATGCTGCAGCAACGAGTTTCGTTTTTTTGAATTTCATGTAAGAGCTCCCCTTTTATGTGTAAGTAGTCAAGCGTATCGTCTAGCGTGTTCCCCTTCAATTTGTGCTTGTTTGCACCATTCTTCGATCACTTTCGTCTGAATCGGCATTCCCTGTAGCTGAATCAATACGCGGGCAATCAATCGAAGACGGTACGCCAGCGTATCAACATCCGGTCGGACGAAGAGGTATAACTCTCCACCGAGCGTCAGACAACCGGCAGAGCGCATGTGTTGCATGAGTGCGCGTAATTCAATGTATCCGCTCTCATTTTTTCGAATGTGTAGCTCGGATGAACGGATCGTCAGGACCCCTTGTACCGATGACATCCGGAATTGAAACACACCGTCACGTCGTGGTCGGACGAGCACGATATCCTGCTCGTCTGTCGGGACATCGCCTGAACCCTGTTCTGTCATCTGTTGCGTTGACCGATGAAAATAAAAACCGCGGATTGCTCCGTAACGCCCGAAAGCTTCACGGTACGAAACCCATGGATCGTGTGGTTCCATTGCGCGATGCCTCCCTTTCCTGCTTCAGCTTGATTAGCCCCTGCTAACCTGCATCCACCTCCACTTAGTTGACCACGAACTTAGTAAATTAAATTTATTATCTAACTTTATATCGACTATAGCACATCGGTTTTTAACTTGTAAACGGTTTCAAAAAATTACTTTTTGAATAACAAGGGGCTGACTCAAAAGTCAGTCTCTACAAAGATAAGGGTGGCAGAATGATGATCTGCCACCCTTATCTTTTAACAAAAAGAATGACGCGTCACACGCCACT